>NZ_JBEZJP010000331.1:0-9525 GCF_040653175.1 Actinomadura sp. NPDC048032 | reverse complement strand
GCCTGAACCTCGCACTGAAGTCACGGGTGTGTGTCAAGCGACCTCATGCGTGCACCAGCAGGCCAGGAAGGCCCAGACCGAACGCCGAGGTCGCCGGGCCGTCGTCCAACCCCGCGTAGATGAGATCGAACTGGTTCTTTCCGAAGAACGGCTGCGCCCACGGCGGCGACTCGGGCTGCCGGGCACTCGGGAAGAACGACGAGCGGTGGAAGGGGTTGAAGAAACCGCCCGATCCGGAGTTGCCGCGCATCAACTGCAGCTTGTCGTCTCCCTCCGGAAGCCCGTCCCACAGCCGTTTCATGCCGGCCGCGCCGAACGAGGCGGGCTTGAAGACGTCGTCGGCCGTCAGCGCGCGGCCGGTGCGCAGGTCGACGGTGACGACGAACCCCGGAAAGTGTCCGGGCCCCTCGCCGCACCTGCGCTGGAACTTCGGAACGTACCGCACCGACACGAGGTCCGGGCCGGTCAGCCCCTTGACGACGGTCGTGCTCAGCAGGTTGGGCCGGCCGCCGCAGGCGGCGCGCGCGGCGGCCGTCCTGCCCCACTCCTTGTAGAACGTGACGGCCTGGTCGAGAGGGACGCGCAGCGCCCTGTTGGCCGCGGCCTGGACCGACGCGTTCTTCATCCCCTTGACCTGGGCGTACTGGCCGCCCTTGACCTCCAGAACCCCGTCGGCGTACGTCCGGTTCAGGGCGGCGAGAGTGACCGCGGGCGCCTCCGCCGCCTCCGGGCGCGTCGTCTCGTAGGTGACCACACCGACGGTGCCCGCCGCGGTCGCCCCCGCGACGACCAGCGCGGCCTTGACCACGCTCGCCTTGGCGAGGAAGCCCGCCGCGGTGTTCCCGGCGCCCGCGGCGACGGTCCCGGCCGTTCCGGCGCCTCCCGCGCCCGCGGTCCCGGCGGCGGCGCCCGCGGCGGCGGTGCCCGCCGGCGCCGAGATCCCCGCGGCGGCGAGCGGGAACAGCATGGACAGCCCCGCCGCCGCCGCGGCCAGCGTGCGGACGCCGCGGCCCTCCCAGTCGTCCCCGTAAGCCGCGCGAGCGACGCCTTCCAGCTCGGCGACGAACTCCATGGCCCCGGCGTGCCGCTCCGCCGGGTTCTTCGCCAGCCCCCGGGCGACCAGCGGGCGCAGCGGGACGGGGAAGTCCTCCAGCGGGACGGGGGCGGTGAGGTGCTGCCCGCGCAGCCCCACGACGCTGTCCGCGGCGAACGGACGCCGGCCCATGACGCACTCGTAGAAGACGCAGGTCGCCGCGTACACGTCGGCGGACGGGCCAGCCTCGCCCGCCTGCCACTGCTCAGGCGCCATGTACGACGGAGTGCCCGACCGCGACGCCGAACCGGCGGCCGACGCGATGCCGAAGTCGATGAGCTTGCTGCGCCCGTCCTCGGGCACCACCACGTTGGCGGGCTTGTAGTCCCGGTGGACGACGCCCACCGCGTGCGCCGCCGCCAGGCCGAGCAGCGACCCCTTCAGGACGGTGAGCGCCGCCTGCGGATCCAGCCGCCCGTGCTCGGCGAGGACCACCTTGAGCGAGACCCCGTCGACCGCCTCCATCACGAGGGCGGCGCCGTGCTCGCCCTCCACCAGCTGGTAGAGCCGGGCCACGTGCGGGCTCTCCACCCGGGCCAGCATCTCGGCCTCGCGCCGCAACGCCTCCAACGGGGCCGCGTCCGGCCCGACGACGACGTACTTCACCGCGACCGGGAACCCGGTCTGCTCGTGCCGCGCCAGAACGACGCGTCCCTGCGCCCCCGCCCCGAGTTCGCGCACCTCGCGAAAACCGGAGATCTTCCACTCGCCCACATGCTCTCCTCGCCGCCCCGGCCATGTTGATCATGTGACGCGACCGCCCGCGAGGATGTTCGGACCGCTCTGCCGGGGTCGTGGACGAGGTAGACCCCGGCATCACATTTCCGGGGGCTGCTCCGTCATATGGGTGAGAGACCGAGATTCCAAGGGGTGGACGGGTATGACCGCACGGCACGAGACCGACGAGACCAAGATCCGGCAGCTGGTCGACGGCATCGCCGAGGGGATCCGCGCCAGGGACCTGAAGGCCCTGGAGCGGCTCTACGCGGAGGACGTCGTGTCCTTCGACGTCGAACCGCCGCTCCAGCACGTCGGGATCGCCGCGAAGCTGAAGAACTGGACGAACGTGTTCACGTTCTTCGAGGAGGTGGATTACGAGGTCCGCGACCTGGCACTCACCGTGGGCGGGGACGTGGCCTTCGGGCACTGCTTCGGTCGGCTCAGCGGCACGCTGAAGAACGGAACGGCGACGAGCGGCATGTGGGTCCGGGCGACCTTCGGCTTCCGAAAGGTCGACGACGAATGGCTGATCGCCCACGACCAGGTCTCCGTCCCCTTGGACGTGGCGACCGGCAAGGGAGTGGTGGACCTCCAGCCCTGACGGCACCCTGACGGCAACGCCCGACGCGTGCGGCAGGCCGGGCCTCCGACCTGGGCTCACAGGTCAGGGGCTCGGCCTGCGCCGCTGTCGGCACTTCGACAGTGCGGTCCAACGCATTATTCAAACAACCTGGAAACGAAACACCGAACCGGCTTTCACAGCCCGAAACCTGCGGCAATTAACGCCCGCAAGCGGCCCCTGTACCTGCCCACGCTCCCGGCCTGACAGCCGGGCACGTGTGACAGGTGAACACCGACCGGCCCCAGCCACCCGCTGGGGCCGGTCCTTCCGACATGGTCCTTCACGGATGCTGGACAGCGGGCGGCGTTGCCGGGACGATTCATCGCCGTGAACCAGGGCCTGCACATACGACCAGCCAATCCGGATGACTACGACCGCATCGCCGGCGTGGTGGACGACTGGTCGGGCCAGCCGGTCACTTCGTTGGCGTCGCACCCCGTCTTCGCGGCAACGGCCTCGCCCGTCGCCTCTACCACCAGTTCTTCGACTTGGCCGCGGCCGAGCACCGCACCCAGGTGAAGGCGATCACCCACAGCGCTACGCAAGCGATGTCCCCATCTCGGCGTCGTCTCGGAAGGGGCTGGTCGGTGCGCTCGCCGGGGTCGATCCGCGGGGTGTGGCGGGGGCGATCCGGGTGCTTGAGGAATTCGATCAGTGAGGCCGTCTCCCCCTGTCGTCAGGTGCCGCCCTGGAGGGCGGGTTCAGTAGCGGCTACGGGCAGATAGGGGGTCGGTGAGACTTTACGCGCCCAAGTGACAGAAAATGACTCCTTGTAAACACTCGTTTACGCATGGGATGTTACCGAAGCACGACCCTCCGTAGCGAAAAGTTCGCCATCGGTGATGAAGGGCTGGTTCCCATGGCAGTGTGGACGAACATCCCCGGCAGCCTGAAGCGCATCGCCGTCGGCTCCCGCACGAACGTGTGGGGCGTCAACGCCTCCGGCCAGATCTACCGATACACCAACTACGACGCCAACCCCTGGATCGGCATCGACGGCTCTCTGTCCGACATCGGGGCGGGCGCCGACGGCACCGTGTGGGGCGTCAACTCCGCCGGCGCCATCTACCGCTACACCGGCGACCTGCCCGGCTGATCCGCCTCCCGAAGCCATCGTCCACGACGCTCGCCGGCACGGTCAGCCCGGCTTCGGCGAGGAACCGGCAGACGGCGTGGGCGATGGCGTTCAGGAGGGCGGCCGGACGGCCGCCCGGCCACGGGCTTGAGGTGAGCGTGGGGCTCCCCCGGTGTCCGATGGGGCGGGCATCATTGCGGGCATGACGTTTCAAGCCAGCGGCAGCTTCGACATCGAGGCGTGGGACGCCGACAAGCCCTATGACGAGCAGGGCGGCAACCGGATGACCCGGGTCCACGTGGGCAAGACCTTCCACGGCGACCTCGTGGGGACGAGCTCCACCGAGCTGATCACGGTGGAGTCGCCGGCGGGGCCGGTCGCCTATGTCGGGATCGAGCACGTCCAGGGGATCCTGCACGGCCGGGAGGGGACGTTCGTCCTCCAGCACAGCGCGGGCAGCGAGGACGGCACGGCCGACACCCAGTGGCTGCGGTGGCTGATCGTCCCCACCTCGGGGACGGGGGAGCTCGCCGGGATCCGCGGCGTCGGCCAGATCTCCGTCACCGAGGACGGCGGGCACACCTGGGCGCTGGAGTACACGCTGGACTGAGCGCCGACCGGCGGCCGGTAATGTTCGGGTCATGCCCCCGGTCACCGGCGACGCCACGCGCGAGCGCATCATCGACGCGGCCGAAGTGTGCTTCGGCCGTTTCGGCGTGGCCAAGACCACGGTCGAGGACATCGCCGCCGCCGCGAAGCTGTCGCGGGCGACCGTGTACCGCAGCGTCACCGGCGGGCGGGACGAGCTGATCCTCGCCGTGGTGGTGCGCGACCTGCGGCGGTTCCTCGACCGGCTCGCCGAGCGGCTGCGCCGGGAGCGGTCGGTCTCCGAGGCGATCGTCGAGGGGACGCTGGACGCGCTGAACTACGTCCGCGAGGAGCCGGCGATCGCGCACTTCCTCGTCCCGGAGGCGGCGGGGCACATGCAGGCGGCGGTGGCGGGGGCGGCCGAGCACGTGCTCGCTCTGTGCTGCGAGTACGTGCGGCCCCATTTCGAGCAGGCGCAGCGCCAGCGGACGCTGCGCGCCGACATCGAGGTGGAGGGCACGGTCGAGTTCCTCTTCCGCATCATCACCTCGCTGATCGTGATGGACCGGGACCGGGACGCCGACGGGCTGCGCCGCTTCCTGCGCACCTACGTCGTGCCGGTCATCGCGGCGCCGGCATGACGACCTGGGACGGGACGCCGCGGAGACGGCGCGGCGAGAGGGGCCGGGAACGATGAATGGCACTGCGCGCGAGAGCCGGGGAGGCGCGGCGGTCCGGCCGAGCCCGGTGTTCCTCGCGGTCGTGGGGGCGACGATCCTGTGCGGCCTGATCGCCTGGCGCTACGGGACGATCCTGGACAGGCCCGGCCGGATCGCGGTGTTCGGGTTCGTGATCGCGGCGTGGGTGCTGTCGCTGTCCCTGCACGAGTTCGGGCACGCGTACATGGCGTTCCGCTCGGGCGACCGCAGCGTCGCCGACAAGGGCTACCTCACGCTGAACCCGCTGAAGTACTCCGACGTGACGCTGAGCTTCCTCATCCCCGTCGTGTTCATCGTGCTCGGCGGCATCGGCCTGCCGGGCGGCGCGGTGTGGATCGACCGGCACGTGATCCAGGGCCGGCTGCGGCACAGCCTGATCTCGGCGGCGGGGCCGCTGTCGAACGCGCTGTTCGCCATCATGCTCGCGGTGATCTTCAAGAACTTCGCCGACGCCGACCACGCGCTGTTCTGGTCGGGGCTGGCGTTCCTGGCGTTCCTTCAGGTCACCGCCACGATCCTGAACCTGCTCCCGATCCCGGGGCTGGACGGCTTCGGGATCGTCGAGCCGTACCTGCCGCGCCGCCTGGCCGACCAGGCGAACGCCTACGGCGGCTACGCGTTCCTCGTCCTGATCGCGCTGCTGTGGCTGGGCCCGATCAACCAGGGCTTCTTCAACGTCATCTACTACCTCACCGACGCGATCGGCCTCGGCGAGTTCCCGTTCCGCGTCAACGGCTCGGTCGACCACTTCCCGATCGAGCTCGGGCACTACCTGTTCCAGTGGTGGAAGAGCTAGCCCGTCAGCCGGCGGACGATGCGGCGGAGCTGCTCGGTGTAGTGCTCCTGGAACTCGGGTGACTCGGGGTCCATCCCGAAGACGTGGCGGACGGCGAGCGGCTTGGTGACCGGCGCCGACACCAGCGCCATCACGGCGAACATGATCGCGGCCGGGTCCAGGTCGGCGGGCAGTTCCCCGGCGGCCTGGCGGCGTTCGATGTCGGACAGGTCCTCGCGGGGGCCGGGCGGGATGTCGTCCAGGTCCTCGGTGAGGGCGCGCCAGGCGTTCAGCCGCGTGCCGCGGGGGTCGTCCAGGACGTGCCGCAGGTACCGGACGACGATCTCGTCGAACGGGGCGGCGGGGTCGTTGAACTCGGCCTCGCGCTCCAGCCAGCGGTGGTGGAGCGCGCAGTACAGGCCGTCCTTGCCGCCGAAGTAGTAGTTGATCAGCTGCTTGTTGACGCCGGCGCGGTCGGCGATGTCCTGGACGCGGGCGCCGGCGTAGCCCTTGGCGGAGAACTCCTCCAGCGCGGCGTCCAGCAGCAAACGCCGCGAGCGTTCGGCGTCGAGCGCGCGCTCCTCGGGGGCGGGGGCGCGGCGCGCCCGCCTCGTCGCCGGCCGCTTCGTCGGTTCCGTCACGTTCCCCATGGTAGCCGGGCTGCTGAGAAGTTCAACCATCCGACTGTTTGACAACTTCATCCATCTGGTTGAAGCTGGCCGCATGATTCTCGTAACCGGAGCGACCGGCAACGTCGGACGCCATCTCGTCGGCGAACTGCTCACCGCGGGCGCCGCCGTCCGCGCCCTGTCCCGGGACCCCGCCACCGCCGACCTGCCCAGCGAGGCGCAGGTCGCCCGCACCGACGAGATGCCGCTGGACGGCGTCACGTCGCTCTTCCTCAACCCGGCCGTGTTCTGGAACGGCCTCGGCGACGTGCTGGCCCGCGCGGTCGACCACGGCGTCCGGCGCGCGGTGATGCTCTCGTCGGCCGCCGCGCTGGACGACGACCCGTCCAACCAGCTGGCGGTGCACCACCTCGCGATCGAGCGGGCGATCGAGGAGACCGGGATGGAGTGGACGTTCCTGCGTCCCGGCGAGTTCGCCTCCAACGCGCTCGCGTGGCGGGAGGCGATCGCCGCGGGCGAGCCCGTCCGCGAGCCGTACGCGGCGGCGCGCAGCACGCCGATCCACGAGCGCGACATCGCGGCCGTCGCGGCGAAGGCCCTGCTCACCGATGCCCTGGTCGGCGCCAGGCCGGTGCTGAGCGGTCCCGAGCTGCTCTCGCATCCGGAGATGGTCGGGCTGATCGGGGAGGCCGCCGGCCGCCCGGCGCGGTTCGAGGAGATCTCCCCCGAGCTGGCGCGGGAGGAGATGCTCGGCCGCCCCTACATGCGCGAGGGCCTGGTGGACGTCCTGCTCCGCCTGCGCGCCCGCGCCGTCGACCGTCCGATGGAGCCGTCCGGCGAGGTCGAGCGGATCACCGGCCGTCCCGGCCGGACGTTCAAGGAGTGGGCCGCCGACCACGCCCACGACTTCCGCTGACCGCGTCCCGCGGGGCCGCGAGCCTCAGTGCTCGGGGCCCCGCCCGCGCCCGGCGCCGCGCTCGCCGAGCGACTCGATCTCGCGCGAAGCCCACTCGAACCAGTCGCGGCGCATCGCGGCGAACCGCTTGCCGTACTCGATGACCAGCCGCCCGTAGACGGACAGGTCGTCCTCACCCCAGTCGACGTCCTTCTCCAGGGCGGTCAGCTCGTCGAGGTACTCCCCGAGCCCCGCCGCGTGCCCGCGCATGTAGCGCTGGGCCTCCTCCGGCTCGACCATGCCGAGGAAGAAGACGCGCAGCAGCGACTCGTCCTTGCGGCTCCCCTTCGAGGGGACGTCCACCAGCCAGTGGCGCAGCTCCGCGCGCCCGGAATCGGTGATCCGGTACGCCCGGCGGCCGCGGGGCCCCTCCTCGGCGACCTCGATCAGCCCGGCGTCGGCGAGCTTGCCCAGCTCGCCGTAGAGCTGGCTCTGCCGGGCCGGCCAGACGTTCCCCAGCGAGATCTCGAACATCTTCAGCAGGTCGTAGCCGCTGGCGCCGTCCATCTCGGCGATGAGCCCGAGCACCGCATGTCGCAAACTCATGCCCCGCACCCTAACCCTTCACAGTTGACATGTCGAAACTGGAATGTCTATCTTCGACATGTCAAAGTTGGAATGTGAAGCCAGGAGCCCCCGGCCATGTCGAAGTACTACGCCCGTACCTTCCTCCCCTGGATCCTGCTCGCGGTCGTCAGCGGCTTCGACGACCGCGCCGGGGCCGCCGCCGGGCTCGTCGCCGCGCTGGCCCTGTTCGGCCAGGACCTGCGCCGGGGCCGCCGCGCCGACTCGCTGATCCTGGAGATCTCGACCTCGGCGTTCATGGCCGCGCTCACCGCGCTCGCGTTCGCCGTCCCCGGCTCGCCGGCGCTGGACTACGGCGCCTCCCTGGCGATCGGGTGGCTGGCGCTCACCGCCTGGGCGACGCTGCTGCTCGGACGCCCCTTCACCGCGGGCGTCGCGCGCCGCCAGGTCACCGCCGAGATCGCCGCGACGGACGTGTTCCGGAGCGTCAACCGCGTGCTCACCTCCGTGTGGGCGGCGAGTTTCACCGTGCTGGCGGCCGCCCTCGGCTGCGTCCAGCACTGGACACCGGACGCGACGGCGCTGCTGGTCGCCGTGAAGGTCGCCGGTTTCACGGTCCCCGCCGTCTTCACCGCGCGGTACCCCGGGTTCGCGCGCAGGCGCCACCTCGACCGGCTCGGGCTACCGTGGGCGGAGGCGCCCGCCACGTCGCAGCCCGAGCCGTCCTCCCGCTGACCCCTCGCCGAGGAGCGGCCCGGAAAGGAGCACCGAGATGGGCGAGAACATCACCGAGCGCCCCACCACCTGGCTGGACGGTCACCTGGCCCCCGTCCCCGACGAGACCGACGCCCGCGGCCTGGAGGTCACCGGCGCGCTGCCCCCCGAACTGACCGGCCGCTACCTGCGCAACGGGCCGAACCCCAAGCCCGGCGAGCCGAGCGGGCACTGGTTCACCGGCCACGGGATGATCCACGGCATCCGGCTGCGGGACGGCCGCGCCGAGTGGTACCGCAACCGGTGGGTGCGGACCGACGCCTACCTGAACGGGACGCCGTTCGTCCGCGACGACCTCACCTTCGACCGCCGCTCGGTGCAGGCCAACACCCACGTCGTCCCGTACGCGGGCCGGATCTGGGCGCTGGTGGAGGCCGGGTTCCCCTACGAGGTGACGCCCGAACTGGAGACCGTCGGCGCCTGCGACTTCGGCGGGCGGCTCACCACCGCCATGACCGCGCACCCGAAGGAGGATCCGGTCACCGGCGACCTGCTGTTCTTCGGGTACGGGGCGTTCGCGCCCCACCTCACCTACCACCGGCTGACGCCGGACGGGACGCTCGCCGAGAGCCGCGAGGTCGAGGTGGCGGGCCCGACGATGATGCACGACTTCGCGATCACCGAGAACCACGTCGTCTGGCTCGACCTGCCGGTGGTGTTCGACGTCGACCTGGCGATGTCCGGGTCGACCGGCATGCCGTACGTCTGGGACGACGCCTACGGCGCCCGGCTCGGCGTGATGCGCCGGGACGGCACGGCCGAGGTCACCTGGTACGACATCGACCCCTGCTACGTCTTCCACGTCGGCAACGCCCACGAGGACGCCGCTGGACGGATCGTGGTGGACGGGGCGCGCTACCGGCCCGAGAACTTCGCCGCCCTCTGGGAGGACATCGGCGGGACCGTCGACCCCGCCACCGGCGCGGCGCGCTCGCAGAAGGCGCACCTGCACCGCTGGGTCCTCGACCCCGCGACCCGCCGCGCCAGCGAGGAGCCGCTCGACGACTGCGGGCGCCGCGTTCTGCGCGGTGGGCGCGCTCGGCGTGCTGC
>NZ_JBEZJP010000330.1:0-9550 GCF_040653175.1 Actinomadura sp. NPDC048032 | reverse complement strand
CCGCGCCCACGCCGCATCGGTCAACTCATGTCGCCGCACCATGGCCACCATCAAGCCACAAACCAAAGATCCAGATCCGCAAAACAGGCCCTAGGACGCCGGGATGCCGGACAGCTCGTCGCCGCCCCCGGCGGAGGGGGTGACGACGACGGGTTCGACGTGCTCGCGCGTCCCGGCGACGACGCCGCCGCGGACCTGGTTCCAGCCCAGGGTGAGGATCGCGGCGGCCGACAGGCCGAGGACGCCCGCGAGCGCCACCACCGTCTCCGGCCCCAGCACCTGGGCGGCGGCGCCGCCGACGAGGATGCCGACGCCCTGACCGGCGAGGATGCCGGACTGGGCGAGCCCGAACGCCTGCCCCCGCCCCGACGCGGGCACCGCCCCCACGAACGCGGTGTTGGCGGCGAGCTGGTAGGCGCCGCCGACGCCCGACAGCGCCCACAGCACGACGACGCACCACAGCGGCGGATGCGCGCCCGCGCCGATCAGCGGCAGGCACGCCAGCATCGACATCCAGCCCATGACGTGGAGCCGGCTCGCCGGACGGACGAACCGGCTGAACAGCAGCGACCCCACCACCATGCCCGCCGGCATCGCCGCCAGCAGCAGCCCGGCCGTCACCGCGCCGCCCCCGAACGTCGCCGCGTACGGGACGGCCAGGCCTTCGGGGATCACGTAGAACGCGCACAGCCACGCGAACAGCACCAGCGACCGCAGCACCGGATCGCCGAACACCAGCCGCACGCCGTCGCGCGTCCCCCGCCACAGCCCGAGCGACTGGGGCTCCCTGCTCCGCTGCGCGGGCCGCCGCCGCAGCCCGCCGATCAGCACGACGGCGGACGCGCCGAACGTCAGCGCGTCCAGCCCGAGGGCCTCGTAGGTCCCGACGACGGCGACGGCCGCGCCGCCCAGGAGGAAGCCCAGGACCTGCGTGATCTGCTGGGTGACGCTCGCGATCGCCGAGCCCGCCACATATCGGTCGCCTTCCAGCACGTCCGGCATGACCGCGGCGCGCGCGGCGGAGAACGGCGTCCCCAGCAGCACCGTCAGGAACACCAGCCCCGCGAGCCCCGCGACCGGCATCGGCACGAGCGCCATCACCGCCACCAGCCCGGCCCGCAGGACGTCGCAGACGACCATGACCGTCCGGCGCGGGAACAGGTCGGCGAGGCCGGACAGCACCGGCCCGCCCACGATCGGCGGGATGTAGGTCAGCGCGTACATCAGCGCCGTGAGCAGCGTCGACCTGGTGTGGTCGTACACGAGCACGGCCAGCGCGACCTGCGCGAGCTGGTCGCCGACGAACGACAGGGCCTGCGCGAGCCAGAGAGCGCGGAACTCGCCCACCGCGAACACCTCGCGGTAGGTCGCCTGCTCATCCGGCGGACGACGATGCCGGCCGGTCTGCCTTCCCGCCACGCACGCTCCAGTTCAGCCCGCCCGGTGCCGGGCGCCCTCCCCTATTAACTCACGCTGCGTGGCAGTCGCGTGACCTACAGTGCGCATTTCCCTGATCAATATCCGAGTTCGTGCAGTCGCTCGTCGCTGATCCCGAAGTGGTGCGCGATCTCGTGTACGACTGTTATCCGGACTTCTTCCACAACGTCCTCCGCGGTGTCGCAGATCCGGAGGATCTCGTGGCGGTAGATCGATATGTGATCGGGCAGGACGGCCCCGTACCAGTCGCCCCGCTCGGTGAGGGGGATGCCCTGGTACAGGCCGAGAAGGCCGCGCTCGGGCGCGTCGTCCTCCACGACGATGACGACATTGCGCATGTGGGCGGTCAGCTCCGGCGGCACACTGTCGAGAGCCTCCGCCACGAGGTCCTCGAACGCCTCTCGCGACAACTCCATCACACTGGTCATTCTGCTCGACAGAAGGGGAACACGTGCCCAAGGTCCGCGCCGCGTCGACCCAGGCCCTCGCCGCCGTGCGCGCACAGGCCGCGCGCGCCCGCGCCGCCTGCTCGCCCGTCACCCGCCGCGCCCGGCCCGTCCTCACCAGCCGCTGGACGCGGTTCTCCCTCGTCATCGTCGTCGGCCTCGCCGGAGGCTATCTCGGCCTCCTCGCCGGCGGCAGCTACGTCACCCCCGTCGGCCCCGCGGACGTCCAGCTCACCCTGCACCCGTCCCTGCACGGCGGGACGACCCTGAAGCTGCCCCCGCTCGGCTCCCTCCGCCTCGACACCCACGGGGGCCCGGTCTCCCTGGAGGCCCGCCTCACGGACCTGCGCCCCGACCAGGCCAAGAAGCTGATCGAGGACGACACCGAGGTCGACCGCCTGACCGACCAGATCGCCGGCCAGCTCCGGCACGGCCTCGCCGAGCTCCTCCTGCGCGCCGTCCTCATCGGCCTGGCCACGAGCTTCGTCGCGTCCCTGGCCCTCTTCCGCTCCTGGCGGCGCGCCCTGCTCGGCCTGAGCTCCGCCGCCGCCGGCCTCGTCGCCCTCACCCTCATCACCTGGGGGACGTTCAACCCCCAGTCCATCGCCGAGCCCCGCTACACCGGCCTGCTCGCCAACGCCCCCCAGGTCGTCGGCGACGCCCGCAGCATCGTCGAGCGCTTCTCCGCCTACCGCGCCCAGCTCGCCCGCCTCGTCGGCAACGTCTCCGAGCTGTACGCCACCACCTCCACCCTCCCCACCTACGAGCCCGACCCCTCCACCATCCGCGTCCTGCACGTCTCCGACATCCACCTCAACCCCGCCGCCTGGAACGTGATCAAGTCCGTCAGCACCCAGTTCAAGGTCGACCTCATCATCGACAGCGGCGACCTGATGGACCACGGCAGCAAGCCCGAGGACAAGTTCGCCGACGAGATCTCCGGCCTGAAGGTCCCCTACGTCTACGTCCGCGGCAACCACGACTCCAAGGTCACCCAGAAGGCCGTCGGGCGGGAGAAGAACGCCATCGTCCTGGACGGTGAGACCCGCGAGGTCGCGGGCCTGCGCGTGTACGGCCTCGGCGACCCCCGCTTCACCCCCGACAAGAGCACCCGCGACGACTACGTCGGCGCCGACCAGCTCCGCGCCGAGGGCCTCAGGCACGCCGACGAGCTCCGCAAGGCGGGCAAGCTCCCCGACCTCGTCGTCACCCACGACCCCACCGAGGGCGAAGGCTTCTCCGGCGTCGCCCCCATGGTCCTCGCGGGCCACACCCACACCCGCTCGACCAAGCTCCTGCCCACCGGCACCCGCCTGTTCGTCCAGGGCTCCACCGGCGGCGCCGGCCTGCGCGGCCTCGAACACGAGGAGCCCACCCCCATCGAGCTGTCCGTCCTCTACTTCAGCCGTGCCAGCCACCGCCTCCAGGGCTGGGACGACCTGCGCCTCGGCGGCCTCGGCCTCACGTCCGCCCAGATCGAACGCCACCTCGAACCCGCCCCGGACCGCCCCGTCACGCCCCAGCCCCCGGCCGCGTCCCCGCCCGCGTCCCCGACGTCCCCGTTCCCCTCGGAGTTCCCGTCCGACTGGCCGTCCCGCACCCCGTCCCCGACCGTCACCCCGTCGCGCACCACCTCTCCGAGGTAACCGTTTGCACGCCGCCCCGCCGCGTCCTCTAGACTTGGCGAGTCGAGTGGCGACCAAGTCCGCCACCACGGGCCCCCTTCGTCTAGCGGCCTAGGACGCCGCCCTTTCAAGGCGGTAGCGCCGGTTCGAATCCGGTAGGGGGTACCACGCACACCGCTGCATGATCATTCGCCGTCCAGGTCGTCACTTCCCGTGACGCCTCTGGCACTCCGTAGCCGCACGGGGTCCCAGCCCTCCACCGCCCCTTCGGATCGGCGTCGAGGACCCCTCCGGCGATCCCCCCGCACCGGCCGCGGAGCACCCGGTGCGTGTTCACCCGGGCGGCGCTCGCCCGGCCCCTGGCGGCGCGAGGCGGAGCGGCGACTCCGCGGCCTCTCGGACGGAAACGGTTCCCGTTCCCCCTTCCACTCGCCTGATAAGATCGCCGCGAAATAAAAAACTGAAAAAGCCGTCTCGGCTCTTCAGTCGTCCGTGGAAGCGGGCGCACGAAGGGCCGGGGCCGATGCCTCCGGGATCCCTTTGTGCGCCCCAACAAACAAAGGGGTTCCGGTGGAAAAGAAATGGCGCCCGCGAGTTGTGCTCGCAGGCGTCCGCAGATACCTGGAGACGCTGTCGAGCGATCTCCGAGCTGCGGACAAAAGAGTGCTCGCGATGGTCATGACCGCGAACGCGGCGGGTGTCGCCAACGGCTTCGTCCTGGCGCTGACGGGCGTGACCAAGAGTGTCGGGCCGATGACGGCGGCCTGCGTCTCCGTGCTCTTCGGCACGCCGGTCATGTGGGTGTTCTTCAGACCGTCGCTGCGAAGCCGCTGGTCCGTATGGATGCCGTCCCTCCTCCTGGGCCTCAGCATGGGGGTGAACAACATGGCCTACCAGAACGGCTTGCGGTGGGTTCAGTTGCAACTCCTCCAGCCGCTCTCGTTCCTGTTCAGTGCCATCTTCCTGGTCGGCCCCAGGGTCGTGCGGGACGCCAGGAACGGGAGGTACTCGACCGCCATGTGGCCGGTCCTGGCAGGGCTCGGCATCTGGGTCCTGGCCGCCGACACGGCCGGCGGCGCGGGCGGGAGAGCCTTCACCGACGCGATACCGCGGATCCAGGTGCTGGGCCTGCTCGTTCCGGACTGGGGACCGGGACTGGGAATCCTGTTCCTCACCGCGGCCACCTACGCCTACTACAGCAGGAAGATGGAGGTCTTCGGCACGGATGTCAGCGGGAAGATCAACACTCTCGCGAGCATCCCGTGCTTCGTCGTCCTCGGGCTGGGCGCGCTGGCGTTCGAGAGCGACTGGGCCGGCATCACCGACGGCTACTGGCTGTATCTGCTGATCTGCGCGTGCAGCGGGATGTTCCTCTCGCTTCTCAACGGAGTCGTCATGGTGAAGGCCTACGGCAGAGGGCTTCTCGCGTCCACGACCGTGATGCTCTCCCCGCTGCGAACCCTCCTCGGGACCTGCCTGGGGATGGTCGCGGCGCACACCGCCCCCGGCCCCCTGGGGTTGGCGGCGATCGGCCTGATCCTCGTCGCCTCCTTCGGAGCGGCGGTGATCCAGAGTCGTCAGGACGGCTCTGAGTGACCCGGCGGCGGGGAGGCTCTGCCTCCCCGCCGTTCGCGTGCCGCCGGACTAATCCGGTTGGCCGGGCCGCCGGGACCCGGCTAATGTTCGTCCCACCTCGCGGCTGCTGAACCTCGGGGAGTCCATCGCCCACGGAGCGATGTCCCGTGCGTCCGCTCTGGACGATCACGTCTGAGACCCATGCCCGAAATCCAGCAGCCACCAAGGAAAGCCCATGACCGCGTCCCCGCAGGATTCCCGCCTCGTCCGCATGGACGACGGCTGGCTCCGTCTCCCCAACCGGTGGGACGTCCCCGTCGAGATCTGCGCCGGCGCCGACGTGCCGATAGAGCCCAGCGCCATCGACGAGATCCTCACCGTGCTCGAAACCGCCGGCACCCTGGCGCGGCTCGCCGAGGCGACCGGGCACCCGGGCGCGGTCATCGACCGCGTCGCGCTCACTCCGGACCTCCACAAGGGCGCCGGGATCCCCATCGGCACCGTGCTGCGGACCAGCGGCGCGCTGATCCCGCAGGCGGTCGGCAACGACATCAACTGCGGCATGCGCCTGGAGACGACCTCGCTCACCGTCGACCAGGTCCGTCCCCGGCTGGACGCGCTGGAAGGGCGGCTGCGGCACCTCTTCTTCGAGGGCGGCCGGCGGATCGCGCTGTCGGGGCTCCAGCGGGAGGCCCTGCTGCGCGACGGGCTGCCCGGCCTGCTCGCGGCGCCGGGAGATCCCGCGAGCGGCATCTGGTCGCGGTACCGGCCCGAGGACGGGCGGCCGGGCCGGATCCACGGCGAGCGGTACCCGGTCACGACCGCCGAGCCGTTCCGCGACTGGATCGACAGTGCGGGCGGGACCAGCTACGACAGCATCATCGGCAGCGTCGGCGGCGGCAACCACTTCGCCGAACTGCAGTACGTCGCGTCGGTCCACGACCGGCAGGCCGCCTACGCCTGGGGGTTCGAGCCCGGTCAGGTCGTGCTGATGGTGCACAGCGGCTCGCTGTCGCTGGGGCACCAGGCGAACGCCGACGGCCTGGAGCGGGCGAGGAAGGCGTGGCCCGCGTCCGTCCCGCTGCCGGACAACAAGATCCTTCCCATCCTGCTCGGCGAGCGGAACGAGGCCGCGCTGCGGCGCTACCTCGACGCGTTCGGCAACGCCGCCAACTTCGCGGTCGGCAACCGGTTCTTCCTCTCGCTCATGCTGCGCCAGGGCCTCGCCGCGGAGTGCGGCGACCTCACCGGCGACCTGGTCTACGACGCCCCGCACAACCTGCTGTGGCGGCACGACGACGGGTCGGTCGTGCACCGCAAGGGCGCGACGCCCGCGGGCGGGTACGCCGACACGGCGGGCGGGCCGTACGCGATGTGGGGCGAGCCGGTCATCGTGCCCGGGTCGATGGGGGCGGCCAGCTACGTGCTGCGGGGGCGCGGCGACCCGCGGACGCTGGCCAGCGCGTGCCACGGCGCCGGCCGCCGCGTTCCGCGCGGTGCGGCGTCCCGGGCCGGCGACGCCGAACTCGACGCGTTCCTCACCGGGTTCCGCGTGGTCACGCCCCTCGACCACCGCGACCCCGCGGTCACTCGCCGCGCGGACGTCATGGCCGCCTGGCGGCGCGACCTCAAGCAGGAGGCGCCGTGGGTGTACAAGGACATCGGCCCGGTCGTGTCCAGCCTCGAACGGGCCGGCGTCGCGGACCCGGTGGTCGAGCTGCGGCCGCTACTCACCGTCAAGGGATGACCCGCCGGGCGGGGCCGGCCGTCCCGGCGGAGGAGGCCGGTCCCGCCCCTTTCCCGCAGGCCGCCCGCCCTTTCCCGCGGGCCGCCCGCCCCTTTCGAGTCGGCCGCCTTCACCGGAATAGTTGAAAGATCAGCCTTGATACGCCATCGGCGAATGGGAGCCCGGGCGGCCGGTTAATCGACCGTCCGAAAAGTGGCGGAGCGCCGCTCCATACGCGCGACCTCCCCGTTCGCCGTCAACCCGTAGCGCCCGGCGGACAAGGGGTTGAAATCCACGGGAAGTTAGGTCAAGATCGCCCAGATGCTCCCGCCGCGGGCGGCGGTTTATGTCGAACCGCGCCCGCCGTATGACGCTTGTGTGTGACCACCTGAAGCCATCGGCAACTGGGAGGCGCCCGAGTGAATGGGTCTGACCTGCGAACGGATGGATTATCCCCTCGAATTGAGCAATCGCCCCCCGCTTCCGCCTCGGGCGTATGGCGGACTTCGGATCTGCTGCAGACCTCGCCCTATCTGACATTCGTCCGCCCCGGCGACGAAAGCCCGGTCGTCTACGCGATCGACGAACTGACGCCGGCATATCCCGACGTGACGGCGCCGGAATGGGCCGCGTTCGGGGCGATCGGCCTGGACCGTTCCGTGGTCTGGCACGGGGACGCCGCCGCGCTCGACGCCCTGAACGACGCCGCGGCATCGCCCGTCGAGCGGCCGGTGCTCGCGGCGGCGCACGGCCCCGCGGTCGTCGACGACCTGGCCGGCCGCGGCTGGCTGCAGCCCCCCGCGGACCTGTGCGCCGACTACCTGCTGACCACCGCGCAGATCGAGGTCACGGCGCACTGCAACTGGGGCTGCGAGTTCTGCCCCGTCTCACTCGACCGCAAGCCGGCGGCGACGATGCCGATGCCGCTGTTCGAGGAGATCATCGAGAAGATCGCTCCGTACGACACGATCCGGTACGTCACGTTCCACTTCTACAACGAGCCCACGCTGGACCGCTTCTTCGCCGAGCGCCTGGCGGTCCTGCGCGAGCACCGGCTGAAGCTGCGCCTGTTCACCAACGCCAGCAGGCTCACCGAGGAGAAGGTCGCCCTGCTCCGCCAGGGGGACACGCTGTTCCAGCTCGTGGTGAACCTGCCGGCGCTCGACGAGGACTCGTTCCGCGACCTGACGGGCACCAGGGGACTCGCGCGGACGCTGGCCGGCGTCGAGGCCGCGCTCGACGCCGGGCTGCCGATGGAGATGGTGGTCAACGGCGGCGGGGACGACGCGCGGCGGCGGCTCGGCGAGCTGCGGGCGCGGTTCGAGCCGCGCGGCGTCGCGGTCCGCTCGACGCTGCTGTCGGACCGGGCGGGATCGCTGGCGGAGGACTACCACCAGGACGTCCGCGTCGAGGGCAGGCTGCGGGGCTGCGGCTGGCCGGTGAACCACGCGCATTTCTCGGTCGGCGGCGACATGTTCATCTGCTGCAACGACTACTACCAGCGCGAGAAGTTCGGCAATATCCGCTCCGGCTCCGTGCACGAGCTGATGACGAGCGAGGCGGCGGTCCGGCTGCGCCGCAGGGTCTTCGGTGTCGCCGACGCGCCCGACGACTATCTCTGCCGAACGTGCCATGACCAGCTGCCCGACTTTCCCCGCCGGCAGTTCCGCCCGCTCGCCAGCTTCCCGGTGAAAGGCTGCCACCGGGGGGTGGGCCGTGCCTGAGGAGACCGCTCCCCGCAGCGTTCGCATCTGGTACGTCTCCGGACAGCGTCTCTGCAATTTCCGGTGCGCGTACTGCGTTTCCGTCAACGACTACGCCAAGAGCAATTCCGGCGACTGGTCCGACGAGGACCGATCCCGCTTCGAGAAGATAGTGGACTGGATCGCCGGCCGGCCGTTCCAGATCGGGGTCCGGCTGGCGACATTGGGAGAACCGTTCGCCTCGCGGCCGTTCCTGTCCAAGGCGGCCGGGCTGAGCACGCGTCCGAACATCGACTTCGTCGAACTGCTGACCAATGGGTCGCTGCTGAAGCGCCGCCTTGAGCAGCTCGACCGCGAGGGTGACATCGGCAAGATCTCACTGTGGGTGACCTACCACCCGACGGAGATCCCGCTGGCGCGGTTCATCGCGAACGCCCGCTTCGCTCAGGAGCGCTACGGCTGCTTCGTCGTCGTCAACGGCCTGCTGTTCCCCGACAACGAGCAGGAGGTCGTCGCTCTCGGGCGCGCCGCCGAGGACGCGGGCCTGCGGTTCAACCTCGACCTCGGCTACGACCCCCTCACGCCGCACGGCGTGCACACCGAGCTCGGCGCCATGGTGCCCGTGCTGCGCGAGCGGGCGGAGGACGGGATCGACCGCGCGATCCGCCTCGGCGCGCATCCCGAGCTGCTCGACCTCAACATGGCCGCGATGCGGGACCTGCGCGGGGAGACGTGCAGCGCGGGCCACGACTACTTCTACATCGGCATCCGCGGCGACGTGTACCGGTGCTCGCGCTACCAGGCCCTGGACAAGGACCGCATCGGCAACGTCCTCGACGAGGGGTTCGAGCTCCGTCCGGCCCGCGAGCCCTGGGCCGCCTGCGGAGCCGGATTCGGCTGCGGCAACAAGGAGGACTTCCTTCACCTGCGGCGCCGCCGCCCCGCGGCCGAGACCGCCAAGCGGGCCGCGCGGGAGGGGCGCAACGTCGACGACGTGCGGCTGCGGATGCTGCTGGACGCGCTGGTGGACGCCGCGCA
>NZ_JBEZJP010000329.1:0-9574 GCF_040653175.1 Actinomadura sp. NPDC048032 | reverse complement strand
GGCGCGGCGAGGCCGAGCACGCGGCACGCCCAGTCGACGACCTGGCCGCCCGCGAGCGTCGGGAAGGCCCGCAGGTAGCGGCCCGGCAGGCCCATCGCGACCGTGAGGCCGGACGGGTCGCCGCCCAGCCGCGGGCCGTCCACGACCGTCTCGGTGCACAGCGTCGTGCCGAGGATCGTGCAGGCCTGGCCGGGGTCGACCGCGCCGACGCCGATCGCGGTGGACGCGATGTCGTAGGGGGCGAGGACGACGGGCAGGCCCTCCGGCAGCCCCAGCTCGTCCGCCGCGTCCCGGGTCAGGGGGGCGGCGCGCCGGTCGTCGCCGAGCACGTCGGGCAGGAGCCGCCGCGCCCACTCCATGTCGTAGGCGCGGAGCAGGTCGTCCGAGTAACGGAGCTCGGCGATGTCCAGGAACGGCGCGGACGCGTCCGAGCCGTCCACCGCGATCCGCCCGGTGAGGCGGGAGAAGATCCAGCCGCCGCAGGTGAGGGACGCCGCCGACCGGGCGAGCCGGTCGGGGTCGTGCTCGCCCAGCCAGGTGAGGATCGCGTTCGGCAGGCCCGCGAAGTGCAGCGACCCGTTGACGCGGAACGCCCGCTCCAGCACGCCGGAGGCCGCCCAGCGCTCGACGGCGGGGGCGGCGCGGCCGTCGTTCCACAGGATCGCCGGGCCGGTGGGCGCGCCGTCGCCGTCCACCAGCCAGCAGCCGTCGCCCTGCGCGGTGAGCGCGAGGAAGTCGACGTCGCCGCCGACCTTCCCGAGCACCTCCCGGACGGCGTCGGCGACGGCCCGCCACACCGCGGCCATGTCCTGCTCGGCGTGTCCCGGCGCGGGCCGGGCGACCTCGGTGGGCCGCCGGGCGACGGCCAGTTCGGCGCCGTCCCCGGCGTACCCCACCGCTTTGATCATCGTGGTGCCCGCGTCGACGCAGACGACCGTCATCGGCTCCCCCGTCCGTTGCGTAGTGGTCCCATCCAACCCGTGCCGGTCAGGCGCGGCCGTGCGAGGCGCGCGAGCGGCGGGCGACCGAGTCCAGCGCCACGGCGAGCAGCAGCACGGCGCCGGTGACCATGAAACGGTAGGACGAGTCGAGGTTCAGCAGCGTCAGCCCGCTGGAGATCGACTGGATGACCAGGATGCCGAGCAGCGCCGCGAAGGCGTTGCCGCGCCCGCCGAACAGGCTCGTCCCGCCGATGACGGCCGCCGCGATCGCGTTCAGGTTGACGTCGCCGCCGCCGCTGCTCTGGTTGGCCGCCGCGAGGCGCGCCGCGGCGAGGACGCCGCCGATCGCGGCGAGCGTGGTGCACAGGACGAACGCCGAGGCGTAGACCGTCCTGACGTTGATGCCGGCGCGCCGGGCCGCCTCGACGTTGCCGCCGACCGCGTACACGGACTTGCCGTACTTCGTCCGGGACAGGACGTAGTGCGTCGCCAGCACGAGCACCAGGAACAGGACGAACATCCAGCCGACGCCGCGGTCCCGGTTCAGGTACCAGACCGCCACGGCGAGACCGGCGAGCAGGGCGGCGCTGCGCAGGATGAGCGTGCGCTCAGTCGTCGCGGGCAGGCCCGCCCTGCGGCGCTGCGCGGCCCGGTTGTGGCCCGTCAGGTACAGCCCGGCCGCGCCGACGGCGACCAGCGCGTAGGCGAACCACGGCGGGAGGAAGTCGAGCTGGGCGAACGTCACCAGCCGCGAGTCGAACGGCAGGTTGATCGAGCCCTTGGGCCCGAGGATCCACAGCTGCAGGCCGAGCCAGCCGAGCAGCCCCGCCAGGGTGATCACGAAGCTGGGCACGCCGAGCCGGTTGAACACCTGGGCGTAGAACCAGCCGAGCGCGACGGCCAGCGCCACGGCGGCGACGATCGCGAGCCAGGACGGCCAGCCGTGGTCGACGAACAGCACCGCGACGACGGCGGCGCTGAGCCCGCTGACCGAGCCCACCGACAGGTCGATCTGCCCGACCAGCAGCATGAACATCACGCCGAGCGCGATCACGCCGACCGGCACGCACTCCAGCGCCAGGTTCACCAGGTTCGCGCTGGACAGGAAGACCGGGTTGAGGATCTGCATCACGGTCCAGATCACGATCAGCCCGCCGACCACCGGCGCGACGCCGAGGTCGCCGCCGCGGACCCGGTCGGTCGCGGCCGCCAGCGCGGCGCGCACGCCCCGCTCCCCCTGCTCGCCCGGCAGGCCGGTCCCGGTCTGCGGGGGCGCCATGAGGTCACTCATCGCCCGCTCCCTTCCTCGGGCCGCCCGGTGCGACCCGCTCGGGCCGGTCGCCGTCCGGCCCGTCCGCGCCGCCGGCGGCGGCGTCCTTCTCCTGCGCCGTCCCGGTGTCGCCGCCGTCCTCCGCGGGGGTGTCCCGCGCCTCGGGGCGGAGCTTGCCGGCGCGGCGGCTCACCACGTTGTCGGTCGCGCCGGTGATGGCGGCGACCAGTTCCTCGGCGGAGGTCGTCCGCGCGTCGAACACGCCGTTGTTGCGGCCGAGGCGCAGCACGGCGACGGTGTCGGCGACGGCCTGCACGTCGGCCATGTTGTGGCTGATCATGAGGACGCCGTGGCCGCGCTCCCTGAGCCGCTCGATCAGGTTGAGCACCTCGGCGGTCTGCGCGACGCCGAGCGCGGCGGTCGGCTCGTCCAGGATGATGACCTTCGGGTCGCCGAGCAGCGACCGGGCGATCGCCACCGTCTGCCGCTGGCCGCCCGACAGCGCCGCGACCGGGACCCCCACCGAGGGGATCTTCGCCGAGAGCTGGGTGAGCAGCTCGCGGGAGCGGACCTCCATCGCGACGTCGTCCAGGCGCAGCGCCCGCATCTCGCGGCCGAGGAACAGGTTCTCGATCACGTTGAGGTTCTCGCAGAGGGCGAGGTCCTGGAAGACGGTCGCGATGCCGAGCTGCTGCGCCGCGGCCGGGGTGGGGATGCTCACCTCCCGCGACTCGAAGGTGATGGTCCCCGCGTCCGGGGCGTGCACGCCCGACAGGACCTTCACGAGGGTGGACTTGCCGGCGCCGTTGTCGCCGACGAGGGCGACGACCTCGCCGGCGGCGACGTCCAGGTCGACGCCGGTGAGCGCGGCGACCGCGCCGAACGACTTGCTGACGCCGCGCAGCGACAGCAGCGGGCGCGCCGCGCCGGCGGCCGGGGTGGGCGTTGGTGACATGACGAACCTCGGGAGATCGCTACTTGAGGCCGAGCTTGGCGCAGGCGGCCGCGTACTCGGCGGTGCAGACCTTGTCGGCCTTGAGGGCGCCGTCCGGGCCGAGCAGGACCTTGCCGATGTTGTCCTGGGTGACGACGGTCGGCGTGAAGAGCTCCGACGGCGTGCCGAACAGCGTCGTGTTGCCCTTGGGGGTCTCGCCCTGGACGAACGTGTGGGCCGCGTTGGCGGCGGCCTCCGCCACGATCTTGATCGGCTTAGAGATCGTGTTGTACTGGTCGCCGGCGATGATCCGCTGCGCGGCGGCGAGCTCGGCGTCGTTGCCGGTCACCGGCGGGACGTCGGTGCCGGCGGCCTTGAACGCGGCGACGGCGGCGCCGCCGGTGCCGTCGTTCGCGGCGACGACGCCCGCGATCTGGCCGCGGAACTTGCTGATCTGGCCGCTGACCCACTGCTGGGCCTTCGCGGGCTCCCAGCCGGGCGTGTCGTACTCGGCCAGCAGCTTGAAGCCGCTCGGGTCGACGGAGCTGTGGATGCCCTTCTTGATCAGGTTCGCGGCGGCGTCCGTGGGCGAGCCGTTGACCTCCAGGATGCCGCCCTCGGCCTTCTCCTGCTTGAGGTGGTCGACCAGCGACTGGCCGATCATCGCGCCGATCTTCTCGTTGTCGAAGGAGACGTAGTAGTCGGCCTTGGCCGCCGGGATGGGGCGGTCGTAGGCGATCACCTTCACGTCCCGGGACTGCGCCATCCGGACGATCGACGCCGCCGCGGCCGAGTCGACCGGGTCGATCACGATGGCCTTGACGCCCTGGGCGAGCACCGAGCTGGCCTGCTGCTGCTGCTTGGAGGCGTCGGCGCCGGCGTTCTGGTAGAGCACCGTGCAGCCGCCGCACAGCTGCTTCATCTTGGCCTTGAAGAGCGGGGCGTCGTAGAGCTCGTAGCGGGTCGAGGCGATGTCGGGCATCAGGAACGCGATCTTGGCGTTCTTCGCGTCGCCGCCGCCGGACCCCGCGCTCTTGGAGGAGCACGCCGCGGCGGGAGCGAGCGCGGCGAGCGCCGCGGCGGCCGCGGCGACCGTCCTGAGGGAGGGCTTCTTCACTGAGATCTCCTCGGGGGTGCGCCCGTGAAGGGGGCGTTGGAGCCGATGCGGCGTCCGCGCGACCGGGGTCGGCGGCCACCGCGGGGAGAACGTAACATCACGAACGTTAGAAGTGTCAATACATGCACGTTAACTAACACGGATGATCGTGAAGAAGATCGCGCCGGAAGCCGGAAAAGCCTGGTCACAGCTCGGCATCGATCCCATGAGGGATCTAGGCACGTGCGGGTCAGGCGATGTTAGTTATAACGTCCGTGCTCACACGGAGGTCAGCGGCGCGGGCGCGGGGCGACGTCGTAGTCGACCTTGTGCTTCGCCAGCTCGGCCAGCGCCTCCGGCGCCGCCCCGTCGTCCACGACGACCCGCTCGAAATCGCTCAGCGGCGCGACCCGGTGCAGCGCGGTGCGGCCCAGCTTCGTGTGGTCCACCAGCAGGACGTTGCGGACGGCGCTGCGCAGCATGGCCCGCTTGACGACCACGACCCGCTGCTCCTGGTGGCCGGCGTTGCCCGCCGACACCGCCGAGGTCGAAACGAAGCACAGGTCGACCTGCAACGACTCGATCATCTCGACGCACGAGACGCCCATGAACGAGTTGTGCAGCGGGTCGTAGTCGCCGCCGAGCGCGATCAGCCGGATGCCCTGCACCGGGGCCAGCAGGTTCAGGCCGTCGAGGAAGTTGGTGACGATGGTCAGCGGGCCGACGTCGGGGAGCCGCCGGGCGAGGGCGAGGGCCGTCGTCGAATCGTCGAGCATGATCGCCATGCCGGGCTCGACCAGCTCGACCGCCCTCGCGGCGACGGCCTCCTTCTCCTCGCGCATCGTCTTGGCCCGGTAGGCGACGCTGCTCTCGAACACCCCGGACCGCTGCGCGGTGACCCCGCCGCGGTACTTGCGGACGATGCCCTGGCGCTCCAGCTCGTCCAGGTCGCGGTGGATCGTCATGAGGCTGACCCCGAACCGCTCGGCGAGCTCGGCGGCCGTCCCCGACCCCGCGGCGAGCACCGCCTCGGCGATCGCGTCCTGCCGCTGCGCGGGCCCCCGCCGCTGCCGGTCGCTCATGCCCCGCTCCTCCGTCCGGACGCCAGGCCAGAAGTTAACACCAGGAATGTTAAGAGCTCAACTCACCTGGTCACCGGTCGGCGTCCCCGGTCGTCGGCAGGCCCGCCGCGCGCCACGCCTTGAACCCGCCCACGATGTCGGTCGCGTTGGTCAGCCCGAGGTCGTGCAGGGAGGCGGCGGCGAGGCTGGAGGTGTAGCCCTCCGAGCAGAACACGATCACGCGCAGGTCGTGGCCGGTGGCCTGGGGCAGCCGGGCGCCCGAGGCCGGGTCGAAGCGCCACTCCAGGACGTTGCGCTCCACGATCAGCGCGTCCGGGATCTCGCCCTCCTCCGCGCGCTGGGCGGCCGGGCGGATGTCCACCAGCACCGCCCCGTCGCTCATCTCGGCGTGGGCCTGGTCGGGGTGGACGCGCGCGAGCCGGTCGCGCGCCGCGGCGAGGATGTCATCGATGGTGCGTGCCATGGACCAAGCATGGCAGGCAGGTCAGACCAGCTGCGCCTCGGCCGAGGCGAGCACCTCCTGGATTCGCAGGCCGTGGGCGGCGTCCAGCGCGGGGCTCACCCCGCTCCTGACGGCGGCGGCGAACTCGGCCACCATCGTGGCGAACGCGTCGTCGCCGAGCTGCGACCAGTCGAGCCGCGCGTGGCCGCCCCGCCCGTAGACCTCGACGCGGGCGGGCGGCAGGTCCCCCATTCCCGCCATCGACACCGACGCCTGGCTGATCGCGCCGTTCTCGTGCTCCAGCGTCAGCCCCAGCCAGCCGAGCGGGTCGCCGTGCGCGCGGACGCCGGCGACCCGGCCGAGCGCGGCGTCCAGCATGTCGACGATGTGGGGGCCGAGGTCGAGCAGCGCCCCCTTCTCCAGCCGCCACGGGGTGGCGAAGGGGCCCCCGCTCAGCACGGAGGAGACGAACGAGCCGTAGCCGCCGAACGGCTCCAGCTCCCGCGTCCGGTCGAGGAAGTCGCGGGCGGCGCGCGAGTAGCGCAGCGTGAGGACCATCTGCGAGACGACGCCGGCCTCGGCGATCGCGCCCGCGAGGCGGCGGGCGCCGTCCAGGTCCATGCCGAGGGGCTTCTCCAGCAGGACGGCCTTGCCCGCCCGGGCGGCCCGGGCGGCGAGGTCGGCCTGGACGTCCGGCGGGACGGAGAACGCCACGGCCTCGCAGGCGTCGAACAGCTCCTCGATCCGCTCGAACGAGGGCGCGCCGTGCTCGCCGGCCAGCGCGGCGGACGCCTCGGGCCGCCGCGCCCACACCCCCGCGAGCCGCGTGGCCGGGCCCGCCGCCAGCGCGGGCGCGTGCACCATCCCCGCCCAGGGTCCCGCCCCGACCAGCCCCACCGCCACCGCATCGCTCATGGGACAAACCTAGACGATCTACCTGCTTCCGGCGCAACGCGCGGCGGCGGCGGCCGTCAGCCGAGCTGGACGCCGAAGAACAGCGCGAGGAGCGCGCCCAGGGCTCCGAGCGCGCCCCACACGGCGAGCCCGGCCTTGGACTTGGCGCGGGCGTGCAGGAACGCGGCCACGCCGGACAGCAGGACGAACACCAGCTTCACCTCCAGGGTGCGCTGGGCGGGGCCTGCGAGGTCGCCCGCGGCGATGTTCCAGCCTCCGGTGAGCACGAGGACGGCGAACGCGGGCCAGGCGATCGCGTTGAACCGGCGGGCCGCGGCCTTGGTGACGCCCTCGTAGCCGCGCAGGGCGGGCACGAGCGCGCCGAGGGTGATCTGCCCGCCGACCCAGATCGTCGCGGCGAGCACATGCAGGAAGATCCGCACGTCGGCGGTGGTGACGGCGAGCACGAGCGGCCTCCGAGGGCGTACCGGGCGGGTGGTGGGACGGGTCGCTCCCGGACGCTACCGCCTGCCCCGGCGGGGCCCGGCGGCACCCCGGGGTTCTCAGGCGGCCCGCTTCCATCCCCGGCGGGGACGGAGCATGCCGAGCTGCTCGTCGCGGCTGCGGTAGACGATGGAGGGGCGGTCAGGGAGCCGACATGTCCTCGGTCACGCCGGGGGCCCGCGTCCAGGCGTCGGGGATCGACAGCCCGCCGACGTTTCCGAGCGCCACGACGAGGATGCCGAAGGGGACCGACAAAGGCCCCCCGCGGGGAAGCGGGGCGCCCGGCGTCCGGCGCCCGCACCATGACCTACCGTGGTCACCGTGACCGACCATCGTGAGCACGGCGATCTGGTGGAGGCGCTGCGGGCGGCCGGGGTCAGCGGGGTGGACGACTCGGCGCTCGCGCGGTCCCTGTACTCCTCGGACGCCTCGCTGTACCGGGTCCCGCCGCGGGTCGTGGTGACGCCCCGTGAGGCGGACGAGCTGCCCGCCGTCCTCGCCGTGTGCCGGGACGCCGGGGTGCCGCTCACGATGCGCGGCGCCGGGACGTCCATCGCGGGCAACGCGGTCGGGCCCGGGGTCGTCGCGGACGTGAGCCGGCACCTGAACCGGGTGCTGGAGATCGACCCCGAGGCGGGGACGGCGCTGGTGGAGCCCGGCATCGTGCAGGAGCGCCTGCACCAGAGGGCGGCCGCGCACGGGCTGCGGTTCGGGCCCGATCCGTCCACCCGGACGCGGGCCACGCTTGGCGGGATGATCGGCAACAACGCCTGCGGGTCGCGGGCGCTCGGCTACGGGCGCACGAGCGACAACGTGCTCGGCCTCGACGTCGTCACCGGGTCCGGGGAGCGGCTGCGGGTCGGCGACGTGCCGGGGGCGCGGACCGGCGGCGTCCTGCTGGAGCGGCTGCGCGGGCTGGTCGGCGAGAACCTGGCCCTGGTGCGGACGGAGTTCGGGAGGTTCGGCCGGCAGGTCTCCGGCTACTCGCTGGAGCACCTCCTGCCGGAGAAGGGCTTCGACGTCGCCCGCGCGCTGGTGGGAAGCGAGGGGACGCTCGCGCTGACGCTCGCGGCACGGGTGCGGATGGTCCGCGAGCCCGCGCACCGGGCGCTCGTGGTGCTCGGGTACGGGTCGATGGCCGAGGCCGCCGACGCCGTCCCGGCGATCCTCCCGCACGGCCCGGTCGCGTGCGAGGGACTGGACTCGCGGATCGTGAACGTCGTGCGGGAGCGGCGGGGCGCCGGCGCGGTGCCGCCGCTGCCGTCCGGGTCGGGATGGCTGCTGGTGGAGCTGGCCGGATCCGAGCCCGGGGCGCTGCGCTCCGCGGCGCGCGGGGTCGTCGCCGCGTCCGGCTGCGCCGACTCGGCGCTCGTGGAGGACATGGCGCTGGCCGACGCGCTGTGGCGGATCCGCGAGGACGGCTCCGGGCTCGTCGCCCGCACGCCCGCCGGCGAGCAGGCCCACGCCGGGTGGGAGGACGCGGCCGTCCCGCCCGAGCGGCTCGGCGCGTACCTGCGGGAGTTCGAGGCGCTGCTGGCCGGTTACGACCTGTTCGGCGTGCCGTACGGGCATTTCGGCGACGGGTGCATCCACGTCCGGATCGACTTCCCGTTCGGGCGGACCGGCGGGACGCGCGTCTTCCGCGACTTCCTCAACGACGCGGCCGCGCTGGCGGCCCGGCACGGCGGCACCATGTCCGGCGAGCACGGCGACGGCCGGGCCCGCAGCGAGCTGCTGCCTCACATGTACTCGGCCGAGGCGCTGGCGCTGTGCTCGGCCGTCAAGGACGTCTTCGATCCGGACGACGTGCTCAACCCCGGCATCGTCGTCCGCCCGGCGGCCGTGGACGCCGACCTGCGCGCCGTGCAGATGGTCCCGCTGAACCGGGGGCTCGGTCTCGCCTACCGGGACGACCGCGGCGACCTGTCCCGGGCCGTGCACCGCTGCACCGGCGTGGGCAAGTGCCGCGCCGACAACACCGGGGCGGGCGGCGTGATGTGCCCGTCCTACCTGGCGACCCGGGAGGAGAAGGACTCCACGCGCGGGCGGGCCCGGGTCCTCCAGGAGGTCGTCAGCGGCAGGCTCGGCCCGGACGGCTGGAAGTCCGAGGCCCTGCACGACGTCCTCGACCTCTGCCTGGCCTGCAAGGGCTGCGCGTCCGACTGCCCGACCGGCGTCGACATGGCCTCCTACAAGGCGGAGGCGCTGCACCAGCGGTACCGGGGACGGATCCGGCCGCGCTCCCACTACGCGCTCGGCCGGCTCCCGCGCTGGACCCGGCTCGCCGCCAGGGCCCCCGCGGCGATCAGGGTGGTCAACGCGGCGATGCGGTCGCGCGCGCTGAAGCCGCTGCTGGCCTGGGGTGCGGGCATCGACCGGCGGCGCACGCTCCCCGCGCTGGCGCCCGAGAC
>NZ_JBEZJP010000328.1:0-9582 GCF_040653175.1 Actinomadura sp. NPDC048032 | reverse complement strand
GTGGTCGGGGTGAGGAACGCC
Organism: Actinomadura sp. NPDC048032; assembly: GCF_040653175.1. Classification (NCBI taxonomy): domain Bacteria; kingdom Bacillati; phylum Actinomycetota; class Actinomycetes; order Streptosporangiales; family Thermomonosporaceae; genus Actinomadura; species Actinomadura sp. NPDC048032. The sequence goes on along the minus strand of NZ_JBEZJP010000328.1, from coordinate 9,561 downwards.
TCGTCCTTCAGGCCGGCGGCGAGGTCGGCGAGCCGCTCGGCGGTGGGGTCCCCGGCCAGCGTGAAGCACACGACGTTCAGGCGGACCGGTGCGAGCAGGCGCAGGCCGGGGATCGTCTCGACGGCCCGCCCGAGGGCGCGGGCGCAGGCGATGTTCCGCTGGACGATCTCGCGGTGCCCGTCCCGCCCGTAGGCCCGCAGCGTGAACCAGGCGGCGAGGGCGCGCAGGCGGCGGGAGTTCTCCGGGGTGAGGTGGACGGGGTCGGGCGTCTCGCCAAGCGGACCGAGGTAGGCGGCGGCGTTCTGGAACACCCGGGTCTGGAGGCGCCGGTGGCGGGTGAACTGCACGGCGCTGTCGTAGGGGACGTTCAGCCATTTGTGCAGGTCGACGCAGATGGAGTCGGCGGCGTCGAGTCCGGCGACCAGGTCCGCGTGGTCCGGCGACAGCGCCGCGAAGGCGCCGAAGGCGGCGTCGACGTGGAGCCAGAACTCGTGGCGTTCCCGCAGCGCGGCGATGGCGCGGAGGTCGTCGAAGTCGACGGTGTTGACCGTGCCGGCGTTGGCGACCACGATCGCCGGGCCGCCGGCCTGGGCCAACGCCCGCTCCAGCGCCTCGGGGTCGACCGCCTCCCGGCCGTGCAGAACCGGCACCTGAACCAGCGAGGCACGGCCGAGACCGAGGATGGACAGGCCCTTCCCGATGCTCGAATGCGGACTTCCGGACAGGACGCGCACCCGTCCCAGTGCCGCCGTGCCCTCCTCCGCCACGGTGACGCCCCTGCGCTCGCCGAGCCATTCGCGGGCGACCGCCAGGCCCACCGTGTTGGACATGGTCGCACCGCTGACGAACGCCCCCTGGTGCGCGGCGCCGAGACCGAACAGCTCGCGCAGCCAGCCGACCGTCCGGCGTTCGAGCTCCGGGCCCCCGCCGTCGAGCGCCGACGTGGGGTTCTGGTCGGCGGCCGCGGTCAGCCAGTCGCCCGCCAGCGCGGCCGGCGTGGCGCCGCCCGTGACGAAGCCGAGGTAGCGGGGCCCGGCGCTGGCGGACAGCAGCGGGGCCCACTCGCGGGTGAACTCCGTGAGCGCCGCCGCCAGCCCGGCCCCCTCCTCGGGGAGCGGCACCGGGTCGGGCAGGCGCAAGGGCGGGACGACCGGCTGCTCATCCAGGCGACCGAGGATGTCGTTCGCGCTCAGGCCGACCGTCCGCAGGAGATCCGGAAGCCGGGCGAGATCTGCGGCGAGGCGTGGATGCATGAGCGCGACGGTATCCAGGGCGGCGTCGAAGATCCTGGTCCAATCTTGGCAAACTGGACCAATGCGTACCACCGACCTCCAGTTGGCCGCAGCGCTGGGCGTGTGGCGAAGGCCGGGCGTCGCCCTGGCACGGGCGCTGGCCGACGCGGTCGGCGACGCCGCCCTGGACGGCCGGTTGCGGGTCGGTTCCCCGCTTCCCGCCGAACGCCGTGCCGCCGCCGCGCTCGGCGTGAGCCGGGGGACGGTGGCCGCGGCGCTGGACATCCTCCGCGACGAGGGATGGGTCGACACGCGCCGCGGCAGCGCGAGCACCCTGCGGCTTCCGCCGGAGGCGGCGATGCGCGTCGCCCCGGTCTCGGCCGTCGGCGAGGACGGTGCCATCGACCTGCGAAGGGCGGTTCCGGCCGCGCCCCACACGGCGTATCAGCGGGCACTGCTGAGAGCGGCCGAGCGTTCCGGCCCGGTCCTGGCCGAAAGCGGGGAGACCGGCGCGGGGCTGCCGGAGCTGCGCTCACTCATCGCGGACCGCTACACAGGCGAAGGACTCCTCACGCGGCCCGAGCAGATACTGATCACCTCGGGGGCGCGCGCGGCCCTCGCGCTGCTGACGGCGCACCTGCGCCCCCGGGCCGCGGCCGTGGAGATCCCCACCTATCCCGCCGTGCTGGCCGGCTTCCGTGCGGCCGGAACCCGCCTGGCCGGCTGCCGGGTCGCCACGGACGGCTGGGACCTGGACCAGCTCGACGACGCGTTCCGGGCCGCGGCGGGCGGGCTGGCCTACCTGGTCCCCGACTTCCAGAACCCGACCGGCGCGCTCATGCCGGGCGCCGCCCGGCGGACCGTGGCCCGGCTCGCCGAACGCCACCGGGTGACCGTGGTGGCGGACGAGACCATGCGCGACCTCGATCTGCGGGCGGCGCCGGCGCCGCTTGCCCGGATACCCCGCGCCGTCCTCGTCGGCTCCGCGGCCAAGACGGTCTGGGCCGGCCTGCGGGTCGGCTGGATCCGCGGGACGGCCGCGCTGGTCGGCGAACTGGCCCGCCATCCGCTGTGCGAGCCGCTGTCCGCGGCGCCGACGCAGCAGATGGTCGCCGCCGAGCTCCTCCGCGACCCGGCGCCGGTCCTGGACCACCGGCGGACGGCCCTGCGGCGGCAGCGCGACCACCTGAGCGGGCTGCTGGCCGGAGACGACCGCTGGCGGTTCACCGTCCCGCCGGGAGGGCTCGCGCTCTGGTTGCGCCTGACCGCCGTGCGGTCCGGCCTCGTGACGGCCCGGGCCCGCGCGCACGGGCTCGAACTCTCACCCGGGCCGTCCTTCGCGGCCGACGCGACCTGCTCCCACCATCTGCGCCTCCCCTACACCTCGCCGATCACCACGCTGGACCGCGTCGCCGCCGTCCTGGACGGCGCGTGCGGCGGCCGAGGCCCGCGGGTCCCGAGCCCGGGCCGCCGGGGGACGCGCCCCGGCCGGTGAGCCGTCGCCCGGGCGGTCGCGCCGCTCACCTCTCGGCCCTGTCGGCGAGGGCGGTCAGGTCGGACAGGATCTCGGACGCCATGACGGGGTGCAGCTCGCCGAACGTCAGCGGCGTCCCCTTGCTGGGCCAGAAGTCGGCGGGTTCCACGGCGAGCCACACGTACTCGAGGACCTGGTGGTCGCCGGTGGCGTCGAGCGCGCCGACCGCGAAGCCGGGATCGAGGTCGATGACGACGTACCGCCGGTCGGCGACGCGCCGGGAGATCCACCGCTCGACCCCGGCGTCCAGCGGCGCGCCGCGCTCCCAGCCCAGCTTCACCAGGCCGAGGACGTCGCCGAAGGGCAGCTTGAGGCCCTCGAACCGCTCCAGCCGCCCGCTGCCGCGCTCCTGCTCGGTCAGCGTGTGGACGGGGCGGGTGAGCTGCGGGAACGGCTGCGATATCTCGTAGTCGGCGAAGACCTCCGACCACGCCTTCACCGTGTCGCCGAGGTCCAGCGGGTGCGCGACGCCGACGCGGGCCGACGCGGGGAGGGCGAACGCCTCGTCGCCGGCGTCGGCGAAGGTCCGGTCCTCGGCGATGCGGAACGCGGCGGTCGTGCCGCCGTCCTCCGCCAGCCAGACCAGGCGGCGGGCGATGTGCCAGACGAGCGGGTGCCGGACGATGTACTCGCCGAACTCGGCGTGCGTCCAGCGGCGCCGCGTCACCATCGCCTGCTCCAGCCTGCGGAGCTGGTCGGCCGCGACGGTGCGGACGTCCTTCTTGAGCGCGGCGAACGCCTGGTAGGCGGCGGGCGCGAGTTCGGGGTCGTCCTTGGCGGCGGGCTTGGGGAGCGTCTTGCGCCGCTTGCCGTCCTCGTCGGCGACGAACGGCTTGAGCTGCTCGTCGAACCGGACGAGGAAGCGGCGCGGGCCGTAGTCGAGGGTCATGCCCCCTTCGGCGTCGAGGCCGAAGTCCGGGACGAGCCGGTCCGCGAGCTGGTCGGTGCTCAGGTCGAGCCGCTTCGCGACCTGCCGGATCCGCTCCTGCGCCTCCGCCTGGAGCCCCTTGAACTTCACCTTCTGGGCGATGCCGTGCAGGTGCATCAGCGCCACGTCGGTGCCGATCTCGGCGAGCACGTCCAGGCCGTGGACGGCGTTCTTGTGCCCGCCCTCCCCCGGCCACGCCCGGATGACCGGCGTGAGGCGCCGGACGGTGTCGTCGTCGCCGGTGCGACCGAGCTGCCGCAGGACCCAGGCGTCCTTGGACGGCTTGCCGGCGTCGAGCCACTGCTGGAACAGCGCCCACCCGAATTCGGACAGCGTGCCGGGTGCGCACGCATCCGCCAGCTCGTCCATCGCGTACGGGGCCGGGAGCGCGAGCACCTCGACCAGACGGCCGACCGCCTCCCGGGGAAGGGCGCGTTCACCGCCCCGAAGCAGCACCTGCGGGAGCGGCGTCGGATCCAGCCATGCGCCGACGGCGGGGGGCCTGTCGAGGCCCGTCTCCACCGGCGGAGTGGACAGCAGCGTCCGGACCGCCTCGGCGGCCTCGTCGCCGTGCGCGTCGCGGGCCGCCGCGACCACGCCGTCGAGGCCGCGCAGGTCCCGCACGTACCGCAGGGCGGTCTCAGCGGGCCGCCGCTCCTTGACCTTGTCGCCGAGCGCCGCCGGGACGAGCAGGGGCACCGCGTCGACCCCGTGGCGGCCGAACCACTGGCGGGCCGGGCCGAGGAGCGCCCCGCGCTTGACGAGCCCCTCCGCCATGAACCTCGCCACGCCGCCGTCCAGGTACGGCATCAGCGGCTCGCAGCAGGTGTCGGGGAACGCCTTGGCCGTCCGGACGGCCGGGGGCAGGGCGTCGAGTTCGTAGCGGGCCGCGAGAGGCCGCATCCACACGTGAGCCCACCGGACGCCGTAGCCCTTCCATCGGGGCATGAGGGGACGGATCAGCTCCTCCGGCCCGTACACCATCAGCTGCACGTTGCCCGAGTCGTGGCCGGCGGACGTGTAGGCCCCGACCAGCGCCTCCCAGTCGGGGGCGTCGGGCTTCTCGGTCTTCGGGTCCCACTGGAGCCACTCCTCCCGCTCGCCCTCCCGCCACACGAGCCGCGCCTCCGGGACGGTGAGGCCCTTGAGGACGGGGCGCCGCGGGTTCAGCCACGGCGGGTCGGCGAGCACGGCGGGCAGCTCGCCGGGCGCCGCCTCCGGAACGCGGGCGGACGCGGCGGCGACGCGCCGGACGGCGGCGGCGACGTCCTCCGGCAGGCCGGGCAGCTCCGCGCCGGCCAGGTCGGGGTGGGCCTCGACGTGGGAGGCGAGCAGGTCGTCGGCGCCCGCGCGGGCCAGCAGCCGCAGCGCCCGCACCGGGAACCTGCGGGCGGCCTCCCCGACGGCGGCCCGGACGTGCTTGCGGTCGAGCCGGTCGAGCAGCGCCTGGAACGCCTCGTCCGTCGGCAGGATCGCGATCGTCTCGAAGATGCGCTTGCGGTCCTCGGACTCCAGGGAGAGGCCGTCCGCCTCGGTGAGGAGGAAGGGCAGGACGCCCGGCCCGATGCCGTCGGCCATGCTGGCCAGCAGGGCGCGGCTCGCCTGGCCCCAGTACAGGCCGCGCGCCGGGTACGCCGCCGCGAGCTGCTCCGGCTTGCCCAGCGCCGGCATCACCATCCCCAGCAGGTCGTGGCGGCGCGTCTGCGGGGGCGGCGCCGCGCAGCACTCGTCGACCCAGTCCTCCCGCGTCGGGACGAGGTACGACACCAGCCAGCTCGCGCACCAGCCGGACCTGTGCGCCGCGAGCCGCTCGACCGCGTCGGCGTAGTCGGCGTCGGACGCGACGGCCAGCAGCCCGCGGACGCGCTTCGCCTCCTGCTCCGGGATCTGGAGCGCGTACTCGTCCGTGACGCGCTGCGCGCCGACGGAGGTGCCGAGCCAGGTGCCGCCGCCCTTGCGGACGGCCTTCGTCCGGCTCAGCTCGACCAGCGCGCACGCCGCGAACCCGAGCCCGTGCTCGCCGACCCAAGCGTCGACGTAGGCCCGGCACACCTTGTCCCCCTGGTGGCCGCCCACGCCCATCGAGGTGACGGCCGCGACCACCGCGGCCCCGGCCGGATCGGGCCGCCCGTCCAGGTGCCGCCGCGCCGCCTCGGCCAGCTCGGGTTCGCCGGCGCCGCCCTTCAGCAGCGCCTCGACCACCCCGCGGCCCTGCTCCACGAAGCCCTGGACGGCGCGCGCCGCCGCCGCAGGACCGGGCACTTTGATCTTGGAACCGGGGGCGCCGCCGCGCCGCGCGTGCAGCGAACGCCGCCAGGCGTCCGGGATCACCAGGTCGTTCTCGCCGGGGAGCTGATCTTCCATGCCGCCCCACCGTAGAGGAGCATGCCGACAAATCCCGGGGATCCGGTGGATGACCGACCCCTGGAACGCCCGGCCGCGTCGCCGGGTCGGAGACGGTCCGCGCCATGGCCGGCTCCCTCCGCGGGCCCTGAGCCGTTCGGCCGCCCGGATTCCGCAGGTGGGACGATGGGTGGCCGGACCACGGGAAGGGGCGCGCATGGAGATCGGGGACGGGACGCTGGCCGTGGGCGCCGGGCGGCCGGAGGCGGAGAACTTCGCGCCGGGCCTGCCCGGGCCCGTGTTCGCGGCGCACTACCACCTGGCCGGGGAGGCGAGCGGGCCCTACACCTACGGGCGCGAGTCGAACCCGACGTGGACGCTGCTGGAGCGGGCCGTCGGCGAGCTGGAGGGCGGCGCGGAGGCCGTGTCGTTCTCCTCGGGGATGGCGGCAGTCGCGGCCGTCCTGCTGTCGCAGGTCCGGTCCGGCGACGTCGTGGTCCTGCCCGACGACTGCTACCACACGACCCGGGCGCTGAAGGAGCGCCTGGAGTCCTACGGCGCGGTCGTCCGCATGGGGCCGACCGCGGGCGACGCCCAGATCGGGCTGCTGGAGGGCGCGCGGCTGGTCTGGCTCGAAACCCCGTCCAACCCGAACCTGGACGTGTGCGACATCCGGCGGGTCTCCGAGGCGGCGCACCGGGCGGGCGCCCTCGTGGCGGTGGACAACACCCTCGCGACCCCGCTCGGGCAGCGGCCGCTCGACCTCGGGGCCGACTTCTCCGTCGCCAGCGACACCAAGGCGCTGACCGGGCACGGCGACCTGCTGCTCGGGCACGTCGCGACCCGCGACCCGGCCCTGGCGGAGGCGGTCCGGGTCTGGCGCAGGACCGTCGGCGCGATCCCCGGGCCGATGGAGGCGTGGCTGGCGCACCGGTCGCTCGCCACGCTCCAGCTGAGGCTGGACCGGCAGGCGGCCAACGCGCTGGCGGTGGCCGAGGCGCTGCGGGGACGTCCGGAGGTGTCCGGGCTCAGGTATCCGGGGCTGCCGGACGACCCGTCCCACGAGGTCGCGGCCCGGCAGATGCGCCGGTTCGGCTGCGTCGTGTCGTTCGCCCTGCACGACGAGGCGGCCGCCGAGAGGTTCCTCGGCTCGCTGCGGCTCGTCATGCAGGCCACCAGTTTCGGCAGCGTGCACAGCTCCGCCGAGCGGCGCGCCCGCTGGGGCGGCGACGCCGTGACGCCCGGCTTCGTGCGCTTCTCGGCCGGCGTCGAGGACACCGCCGACCTCGTCGCGGACGTCCTGCGGGCGCTGGCGTCGGCCGGGTAGCGCGAAAAGCGGATGATCCACGCGGGCCGCCGGGGCTAGCGTGGCCGCCCATGAGCGACGCGCGGGCACTTCTGGAAAGCGGCGACATCGCCGGACTGATCCGGCATCTGCGGTTCAACGCCGAGACGATGGAGCTGGGCGAGGTCGCGCGGCTCATGGAGGGCGCGGCGGCGCTGTCGGGCTTCGACGACATGCGCGAGGCGGCCGCGGCGATGGCCGTCCGGCAGGAGCCGCAGCAGCTCTACGACTTCGGCTTCGCCTGCGTCGAGCGCGGCGTCGCCTTCCTCGCGGTCCCGGCGCTGAGGCGCGCGCTGGAGATGCTGCCCGACGAGCCCGTCCTGCTCATGGAGCTGGTGTCGGCGCTGGAACGCGAGAACCGGCACGCCGAGGCCGTCGCGGCCCTGGAGCCGCGGGTGGACGCGCTGGACCCGTGGCCCGCCCGGTACCTGCTGGCCTACAACGCGCTGTTCTCCGGGGACCCTGGCCGGGCCGCCCGCGAGACGGCGCGGCTGCCCACGCCGGGCGAGGACTGGGTCCCGGCTCGCGACAGGCTCGCGCGGATGCTCGCCCGGGCGGAGGCGGCCGGACCGCTCGACTCCCGGGACCTGCGGGGCTGGCACTTCACGCTGGGCGGCGGCGTCCTCGCCACGATCTCGCCGTACGGGTTCGCGGACGGCATGACGGGGCGCTACGCCTACACGTCCGACAGCTTCGCCCTGTGCAGGCGGACCCTCGACCGGCTGCGGCTGGTCCTGGACGCGGCGGGGCGGCGTCCCGCGTCGGTCGGCCTGCTGCCCGACCGGTCGAGCCGGATCCTGGGCCTGGCCGCGGCGCGCCTGCTCGGGCTGCCCGCCGAGCCGTTCACGCCCGGGCGCCCCGGCGCGCTCGTGGTCGCCTACGACCTGAACGAGACGGACGCCGGCGGCCTGCGGGAGCGGGCCGAGGGGCAGGTGCTGTTCGAGCACGCGTCGTGCTGGACCGACCCGCCGGTGGTGAGCGCCGACGTCACCGGGTTCCTGCACCAGGTGGCGGTGTCTCCGTGGGGCGAGCGGCTGCGGGTCGGGGCCGGCGGCGAGCCGGAGACCATGCCGCCCGACGAGCGGCCCGAGGAGGTGCTGGCCGCCGAGATCGTCGCCGCCGACCCTCGGGCCGACGACGACGAGGGCGGCGACGGGGCGCCGCCGGACCCCGACGAGCGCCTGGCGGGCTTCGTCCGCGCGGTCGCCGGCCACTGGCTCACCGGGCCGAGGGACATGGTGCGCTCCCCCGGCCCCGTGCCGAGCAGCCGTTTCGCCTAGGAGGCGGTCAGGCCGGTCAGGTCGGCCAGCACCTCCGAGACGAGGACCGGGTCGACGCCGGCGAGACCGTCCGCGATCGCGCGGGACGGGTCGCCGGGCGCCGCGCCGATCCAGACCCGCTCGATCGTCTGGGCAGGGTTCAGGTCGACGTAGCCCACCGCGATGCCGGGGCTCAGTTCGACCACGACGGTGACTCCGGGCGCGAGCGTGCGGGAGACCCAGTGCTCGATGCCGTTGTCCTGCGGGGCGCCGCGGCTCCACGCCGTGCGGGTGAGGCCGAGGATCCGGCCGGTGGGGACGGTCGGCCCCTCGAAGCGTTCGAGCCTGCCGCTCTTCCCCTCGCCGTCGGCGAGGGCGTGGACGGGACGTCCGAGCTGCGGGAACGGCTGCAGGATCTCGTAGTCGGCGAACACCTGCGACCAGGCGGCCAGGGAGTCGCCCAGCAGCAGCGGATGGGCGATCCGGACGTCCGCCCACTCGGCAGGGTCGACGGTCTCGTCGTGGAGGTCGGCGAACGTCCGGTCCTCGGCGATCCGGAACGCCCGGTCGCCGCCCAGCCAGACCAGCCGGCGGGCGAGGTGCCCCATCAGCGGGTGCTCGACGAGGAACGCGCCGAACTCGGCGCGCGTCCACGCGCGGCCCGTGACCATGTCCGACTCCAGCCTGGCCACCTCCGCGGAGGCGACCGCGCGGACGTCCTTCCTCAGCTCCGCGAACCGCCGGTAGGCGGCCGGGGCCAGCTCGGGGTCGTCCTTGGCCCCGGGTTTGGGCAGCGCCTTGCGGCGGGCCCCGCCCTCGTCCGCCACCGGAAGACATGGGGCGGTCGACGACGACGTGCCCGTGCGCCGCCGACATGCCGGGCGCCGAGCACATGCCGAAGGCGTTCCACAACGACCGGC
>NZ_JBEZJP010000327.1:0-9601 GCF_040653175.1 Actinomadura sp. NPDC048032 | reverse complement strand
GGGTCCGGGTGGGGGGGCGACCCCCCACACCCCCCGGTTCGCTTCGCTCATATGAGGACCACAACCTCCAGAGTCCGCGGGCCGTGCACGCCCTCCACCCGGGACAGCTCGATGTCGCTCGTCGCGGACGGGCCCGACACGAACGTCAGCGGGCGCCGCGGGTCGAGCCGTTCGAGCGCCTCCGGCACATCGGCGGCGACCTGGCCGGCGAGGACGACGATCAGGTGGTAGTCGGGGACGAGGGACAGGGCGCGCGGCCCCTGGCCGGCGCCGTGGTCCAGCACGATCGTGCCGGTCTCCGCGACCGCCGCCGCGCAGCCGGTGACCGCCCCGGCGAGGCCGTCGAGGGAGGCGACCGACGGGTCGCGCACGAGCTCCGCCCCCGTCGCGGACGTCCACTCCTCCGGCAGGCCGGAGGGGACGCCGTAGGCGCCGGGACGGGCCGCGAGCCGTTCGGCGACGGTCGAGGCGACGTCGGCCGCGGCGACGCGCAGGACGGTCGCGCGGTAGTCGGCGACCCGCTCGGCGAACAGGTCGAGGATCGCGTCCTCGTGGTGGCGGCGCAGGTAGCCGCGGTCGATCCGCCCGTAGGCGGCGGCGACCTCGGCGGCGGGCCGGGCGGGCGCCGCCCGCTCGATCCGGCGCAGGATCTCCTCGCGCGCGTTCACCGTTCCCCCTCCTCGCGCCCGCCGCCGGTCCGGGCCCACCAGGCGCGGAACGACTCGGGCGGCGGCGCGGGCGCGTCCCGCGTCTCGGTCCAGGCGCCGAGCGGCCCGGGCAGCGTGAAGGTCGACCTCCCGGTCGATCTCGCCGTCGTGGTGGCGCATCACCGCCCGGTCGGAGCCGTCGAAGTCGGACGTGGTGAAGCTCAGGCTGCGCGGGAAGTAGCTGGTGTCCACCCGGACGACCCGGGCGCCCTTCGCCGTGAGGCTCCGGACGACCGGGTCGACCGTGGGGTCGAAGTCCTGCGTGAGGACGAGGACCTCGGCCTGGCCGCCCACCGTCAGGCGCACACGTCGTCGAGGATCTTGTCGCCCCAGGGCGGCACGCCTGATCCCGTTGTCGTGTAGGAGCTGTAGCCGGCGGTGACGTCCTCGCCGTCCGGGCCGACCCAGGTCTGGGTCACGGGGTCGTAGTGGCCCGCCTGCGGGTCGGCCGCAGGGGCGCCGTCGTCGGGCGTGCCCCACGGGGTGGAGTAGGCGTAGCCGAACGGCCGCTCGTCACCGTCCGGGGTGGGGACCGCCGCCGGGTCGAACCCGGCGTGGTCGGGGGAGATGAAGGCGCGCGTGGTGCGGAGCGCGGGCCTGGTCAGTGTTCCGGGCATGGGCGTGCCTTTCTGCTGGGCGGACATGCGGGTCCGACATGCGGGCGTGCGGGGGCGACGCGGGAGCGCGCGAGGGGGAGCGAGGAGGGCGGGGGAGGACCCGTGGGCGGCCGCTAGGGGGAGGTCGGCTCGGTGATCCCGATGATCCCCGGGATGTCGCCGGAGAAGGTCCAGGTCAGGCTGGTGCGGTCGTAGTGGCCCGCCGCGAGTCTCGTCGTCCGCTCCGGTTCGTGCTCGTCGGGGCGCTCGTAGAGGTAGGCCAGCGGGGCGCGGGGGCTGGTGCGGGTTCGGGCCCGGGACTCGGTCGGCCTGGCGCGGACGACCAGGTCACCGCCGTCGAGCTCGGGCGGGTCGAGACGGAGGAAGGGGGGCGGGTCCAGCGGGCCGGTGCCGCGGGTCATGACAGCGGGCCTCCCGGAGATCACCGGCGATCACAAGATCAAAGTGACATGGATCACCGGCCTCGGCAAGGCGCGGTCATGTCCGTATCCGGCCAGCGGACGGGGAGGGCCGGGCATAGCCGTTCGGTCATAGCCGCAGGGGGATTTGGTATTTGCCAGGCATAGCTTCGCGGGCGAGTATCGGGGAGTCGAGCCACGCGGGAGGGGACGGATGAAGGCTGAGCACTACGTCGGCGGGGTGTTCCGTTCGGACGGTCCGGCCTTCCCCCTCATCGCGCCCGCGGACGGCACCGAGCTCGGCTCCGTCCCCGAGGCCACGCGGGAGGTCGTCGACGACGCCGTGGCCGCGGCCCGTTCCGCGCTGAAGGGCCCCTGGGGCGCGATGGCCGCCGAGGAGCGGGCCGCGGCGCTGCGGCGCGTCGCCGACGGCATCCAGGCGCGGTTCGAGGAGTTCGTGGACGCCGAGGTCGCCGACACCGGCCGGCCCCGCGCGTTCGCCGAGACCGTCGACGTGCCCCGCGCCGTCGGCAACTTCCGCGCCTACGCCGACCTGCTGTACGGGCGCCCGGAGCGCGCCTACACCACGCGCGTCCCGGGGTGGAGCTCCGGGACGGGCGAGGCGCTCAACTACACGGTGCGGCGGCCGCTCGGGGTCGTGGCGGTCGTCTCGCCGTGGAACCTGCCGCTGCTGCTGTCGACCTGGAAGATCGCGCCCGCGCTCGCGTGCGGGAACGCCGTGGTGGCCAAGCCCTCGGAGGAGACGCCCTCGACCGCGACGCTGCTCGCCCGGGTGATCGACGAGGCGGGCCTGCCCGGCGGGGTGTTCAACCTGGTGCACGGGCACGGCCCCGGCGCGGCCGGGGAGTTCCTCACCGGGCACCCCGGGGTGGACGCGATCGCGTTCACCGGCGAGTCGGCCACCGGCGCCGCGATCATGCGGAACGCCGCCGACCACGTCACCCCCGTCTCGTTCGAGCTGGGCGGCAAGAACCCCGCGCTCGTCTTCGCCGACGCCGACCTGGACGCCGCCGTCGACGGGACGGTCCGCTCCTCCTTCACCCACTCCGGGCAGATCTGCCTGTGCACCGAGCGCGTCTACGTGGAGCGCCCCGTCTTCGAAAAGTTCGTCGCGAGGCTCGGCGAGCGGGCCCGCGCGCTGGACGGCTACGGCCCGATGATCTCGGCCGGGCACCGCGACAAGGTCCTGTCGTACCTCCGGCTCGCCCGCGAGGAGGGCGCCACGGTCGTCGCCGGCGGCGGCGCCCCGCGGTTCGGGGACGCCCGGGACGGCGGCTTCCACGTCGAGCCGACCGTCCTCACCGGGCTCCCCGAGACCGCCCGGGCGGTGCGGGAGGAGATCTTCGGGCCGGTCTGCCACGTCGCGCCGTTCGACACCGAGGACGAGGCCCTGGCGCTCGCCAACGACAGCCCCTACGGGCTCGCCGCCACGGTGTGGACGCGGGACCTGTCGCGCGCGCACCGGGTCGCGCCGCGCGTCGAGACCGGGATCGTCTGGGTGAACTGCTGGAACCTGCGCGACCTGCGCACCCCGTTCGGCGGCGTGAAGGCCTCCGGGATCGGCAGGGAGGGGGGAGAGTACTCCCTGGACTTCTTCTCCGAACCCGTCAACGTCTGCGTCCAGATCTGAGAGCGAGCCCAGTGACCACGAACATCGAGGCCGCCGCCGAGCGGCTCCTCGGCGCCCACGCCGGTGGCACGCCGTGCGCGCCCGTCCGCGACCTGATCACCACGGCGGACGACGCCTACGCCGTCCAGGACCGGCTGACCGACCGCTGGCTGGGGGAGGGGCGCCGCCTCGTCGGCCGCAAGATCGGCCTGACGTCGCGCGCCGTCCAGGCGCAGATCGGGGTGGACAGCCCCGACTTCGGGATGCTGTTCGCCGACATGGCCGTCCCGGACGGGGAGGAGATCCCCGCCGGCGCCGTGCTGCAGCCGCGCGCCGAGGCGGAGGTCGCCCTCGTGCTGGAGCGCGACCTGACCCACGAGCGGCACACCGCCGCCGACGTCATCCGCGCGACGGCGTTCGCGCTGCCCGCCATCGAGGTGGTCGGCAGCCGCGTCCGCGACTGGGACATCACGCTCACCGACACGGTCGCCGACAACGCCTCCTCCGGCATGTACGCGCTCGGCAACCGCCCCGTCCCGCTCGCGGACGTCGACCTGCGCCTGTGCGGGATGGTGATGGAGCGGCGCGGCGAGCAGGTCTCGACCGGCAACGGCGCCGCCTGCCTCGGGCACCCGCTGAACGCCGCGCTCTGGCTCGCCGACACCCTCGTCCGCGTCGGCCGCCCCCTGCGCGCCGGCGACACCGTCCTGACCGGCGCGCTCGGCCCCGTGGTCCCGGCCGGTCCGGGCGACGTGTTCGAGGCGTGCATCGACGGACTCGGCGACGTCCGCGTCGCCTTCGGCAAGGAGGAGTCCTGATGGCGGACGTGCACGCGCTCGCGGCGGCGCTCGACGAGGCCGCCCGGGACGTCCGGGCGATCCCGAAGCTGACCGCCCGGACGCCGCTGGACGTGGCGACGGCGTACGCGGTGCAGCGCGCCGGGATCGAGCGGCGCCGCCGCCGGGGCGAGCGGCTCGCCGGGGTGAAGATGGGGTTCACCAGCCGCGCCAAGATGGTCCAGATGGGCGTGGACGACGTCATCTGGGGCCTGCTGACCGACGGCATGGCGGCCGAGTCCTCGGTGGACGTGTCCCGCCTCATCCACCCGCGGATCGAGCCCGAGATCGCCTATCTGATCGGCCGGGAGGTCCGCTCCCCGGCCGAGGTCGAGTCCGCCGTGGCGGGCGTCGCCGTCGGGTTCGAGGTGCTCGACTCCCGCTACGAGGACTTCGCGTTCACGCTCCCGGACGTCATCGCCGACAACGCCTCGGCGGCGCGGTTCGGCGTCGGCGCCTGGCACGCGCCCCGCGACCTGTCGAACGCCGGGCTGCTGCTGGAGATCGACGGCCGGCCGGTGCAGACGGGCTCGTCCGCCGCGATCCTCGGGGACCCGGCGCGGTCGCTGCGGGCGGCGGCCCGGCTCGCGCTCGGCGCCGGGATGACGCTGGAGCCGGGCTGGATCGTCCTCGCCGGCGCCGCGACGGCCGCGGTCCCGCTGCCGAAGGACGCCCACGTCCGGGTCGTCGGCGCGGGCCTCGGCGCCGTGGAGGTGACGACCTGATGGACGACGCGATCCTCGTCGAGGGCAAGGCCCCGCCGCGCGGCCGGTTCCCGCACCTGCGGCGGGCCGGCGACCTGGTCTTCGTGTCCGGGACGAGCTCGCGCCGCCCGGACGGGACGTTCGCCGGGGCGAGCGCCGACGCGATGGGCGTCACCGACCTCGACGTCCGGGAGCAGACCCGCGCCGTCATCGAGAACATCCGCGACCTGCTGGAGGCGGCCGGCGGCGGCCTGTCCGACGTCGTCAGCGTCACCACCTACCTGGTGAGCATGAACGACTTCGGCGGCTACAACGAGGTCTACGGCGAGTACTTCGACGAGACCGGGCCCGCCCGCACGACCGTCGCCGTCCACCAGCTCCCGCACCCGCACCTGCTCATCGAGATCTCGTGCGTCGCGCACATCCCGCAGGCGACGCGGACCGGAAAGGAGGGCGGAGCATGACCCTGCCCCAGCTGTCGTTCGGACGGCCGTTCAACTTCGACGCCTGGATCGAGGAGCACCGGGACCTGCTGAAGCCGCCGGTCGGCAACGTCCAGGTCTTCGACGACGCCGGGCTGATCATCATGGTGGTCGGCGGGCCCAACCAGCGCACCGACTTCCACGACGACCCGACCGAGGAGTTCTTCTACCAGCTCAAGGGCAACATGGTGCTGCGGGTCATGGAGGAGGAGGGCCGTCCGCCCGCCGACCTGCAGATCAACGAGGGCGACGTCTTCCTGCTGCCCCCGCACGTCCGGCACTCGCCGCAGCGGCCCGAGCCCGGGTCGATCGGCCTGGTCGTGGAGATCCCGCGCCCGGAGGGCCTCACGGAGGCGTTCGAGTGGTACTGCACCGAGTGCCACCACCTCGTCCACCGCGCCGAGCTCCAGGTCCGCTCGATCGTGGACGACCTGCCGCCCGCCTTCGAGCGCTTCTACGGCGGCGACCGCAAGTGCCCGAACTGCGGCGCGGTGCACCCGGGCCGCCAGTGGCCGCGGTCCATGACTCCGACGACGGCGCCCCGTGTCTGACGGGGCCTCGGTGACGGTCTTCGACGTCCACACGCACGTCTTCCCGGTGATCGGCCGCGACGAGGGGCGGATGCTCGCCGACGAGGGCCAGCCGTGGCTGCGGGTCGACGGCGGAGGCGCCGGCATGATGATGTGCGGCGACGCGGAGTACCGCCCCGTCGGGGAGGCGCTCTGGGACGCCGCGCGCCGCGTGGCCGACATGGACGCCGCGGGCGTCGACCGGCAGGCCGTCTCGTCCACGCCGCTGATGTTCGGGTACGCGGCCGAACCGTCCCGCGCCGCCGACTGGTGCGACTTCGTGAACGACCGCATCCTGGCGTTCTGCTCGGACGCCCCCGACCGGCTCCTGCCGCTGTGCCAGGTGCCGCTCCAGGATCCGGAACTCGCCTGCGCGGTCGCCGAGCGGGCGGCCGCCGCCGGGCACCGCGGCGTCCACATCGGCAACCATGTCGGCGACCGCAACCTCGACGACGAGGGGATCACGGCGTTCCTCGCGTACTGCGCGGAACTCGGCCTGCCCGTCCTCGCGCACCCGTGGGACATGCTCGGCGCCGACCGGATGCGCGGCCACATGCTGCCGTGGCTGGCGGGCATGCCCGCCGAGACGCAGCTGAGCATCCTCGGGCTGATGCTGTCGGGCGCGTTCGAGCGGCTCCCCGAGTCCCTGCGGCTGTGCTTCTGCCACGGCGGCGGCAGCTTCGCGTTCCTGCTCGGGCGGGCCGACAACGCCTGGCACCGCCGCGACATCGTGCGCGCCGACTCGCCGCGCCCCCCGTCGGAGTACGTCGGCCGGTTCCACGTCGACTCGGCCGTGTTCGACCCTCGCGCGCTCCGCCTGCTGGTGGACGTGATGGGCCCCGAACGGGTCATGCTCGGCACCGACTACCCGTTCCCGCTCGGCGAGAAGGACCCCGGCGCGACGATCCGCGCGTGCCCCGGTCTGGACGACGCCGAGCGCGCCCTGCTGCTCGGCGGCAACGCGGAGGCGTTCTTCGCGCCCGCCCTCGACCTGGTGACCACCGAAGGAATGGCGCAGTGACCCTGGAGGACGAGGCGCGGCGCCTCGACGAGACCGATCCGCTGCCCACGCTGCGCGGGGAGTTCCTCATCCCGCCCGCGCCGGGCGGGCCGCACGCGGAGGCCGCCTACTTCGCGGGCAACTCGCTCGGGCTCCAACCGAGGAGCGCGGCCGGGCTGCTCCGCGAGGAGCTGGACGACTGGGCGCGGCTCGCCGTCGAGGCCCACACGCAGGGCCGCCGCCCCTGGGTGGCGTACCACGAGCTGCTCCGCGAGCCCGCCGCCCGCCTCGTGGGCGCGCTTCCGCACGAGGTCGTCGCGATGAACTCGCTGACGGTCAACCTGCACCTGATGATGGCGAGCTTCTACCGGCCCGCCGGGACGCGCACCCGCATCGTCATCGAGGACGCGGCGTTCCCGTCCGACTCCTACGCGGTGGCGAGCCAGGCCGTCCACCACGGGCTCGACCCGGCCGCGACGGTCGTGCGGCTCAGGCCCCGCGACGGCGAGGACGCGCTGCGCACCGAGGACGTCCTCGCGTTCCTCGACCGCGAGGGCGACACGGTCGCGCTCGTCCTGCTCGGCGGGGTCAACTACCTGACCGGCCAGCTCATGGACATGGCGGCGATCACCAAGGCGGGCCGGGCCGCCGGCGCCGTCGTCGGCTGGGACCTCGCCCACGCCGCCGGGAACGTCCCCCTGCGGCTGCACGACTGGGACGTGGACTTCGCCGCCTGGTGCACCTACAAGTACCTCAACGGCGGACCCGGCGCCGTCGCGGGATGCTTCGTCCACGAGCGGCACGTGCGGGACGCCTCCGTGCCGAAGCTGGCGGGCTGGTGGGGCACCGACCCCGCCGTCCGGTTCCGGATGGACCCCGACATCGCGCCGCCCGCCTCCGCCGACGCCTGGCAGCTGTCCAACCCGCCGATCATGGCGCTGGCGCCGGTGCTGGCCTCCCTGGAGATCTTCGACCGGGTGGGGATGGACGCGCTGCGCGCCAAGAGCGGGCGCCTGACCGGCTACCTGGCGGACCGGCTCGCCGGGATCGGCGCCGAGGTCGTCACGCCGTCCGACCCGTCGGCGCGCGGCGCGCAGCTGTCGGTGCGGGTGGCGGACGCGGGCGGGCTCGTCCGGCGGCTCGCCGAGGCCCACGGCGTCGTCGCCGACGCGCGCGAGCCCGATGTCGTCCGACTCGCGCCCGTCCCGCTGTACTGCACGTTCCACGACTGCCACCGCGCCGCCGCGGCCCTCGCGGATCTTCTTTAGGTGTGTCGGTGCATGGGCTCGCCCCGCATCGGGTAAGTTCGTCTGCGTTGCACGATGGCGTCGGCCCGGCCGGCCGGCGCCAAGCAGTCTCGAAGCGTTTTCTCCGGGTGACCGGCGGGCGTGAGTGAGTCCGCTTGCAGCCCGGCCCCGTCGACCGGCGGGCCGGAGACGTTTTACCCGGAAGGGAAAGACCATGGCCGAAGGCACCGTGAAGTGGTTCAACGCTGAGAAGGGCTTCGGGTTCATCGCGCCCGACGGCGGCGGCCCCGACGTGTTCGTCCACTACTCGGCGATCACGACCAACGGCTACCGCAGCCTCGACGAGAACCAGCGCGTCGGGTTCGAGATCACCCAGGGCCAGAAGGGCCCGCAGGCCGAGGGCGTCTACCCGCTCTAAGGTCCCGCCGGATCTCAGCTGAGGCCGGGAGCGCTCGCGCGTTCCCGGCCTTTCGCACGTCCACGGCCGGGCGCCCGCCTAGGGCACCGCCTTCTCGGCGCGGCCGGAGGCCGCGGCCGCGGGTCGCCCGGCCGCACCGCCGCCGGGCGGGTTCAGGGCCCCGGCCGTCACGGTCATCACCGCGACCACGCAGGTGATGAGCGCGAACGCGGCCGGGTAGGACAGGGCCCCCGCCGTCCAGCCGGTGATGGCGGGCGCGGTCAGCCCCGACAGGTAGGTGATCGTCGCGACGCCCGCGACGCCCTCGCCCGGGGTGGCGCCGGCGGCGCCCGCCGCCGCGAACACCAGCGGCACCACGGTCGCCACGCCGGCGCCGAGCAGCGCGAACCCCGCGATGGCCGGCCAGGGCTCGCGGGACGCCACCACGAGCGCGCCGCCGAGGACGGCCACCACGCCTCCGCACCGGACGACCCGGGCCGGGCCGAGGCGCCGCACCAGCCGGTCGCCGAGAAGCCGCGTCCCCGCCATGCACGACATGAAGACCGTGTACGCGGCGGCGGCCAGTCCGGGGCCCGCGTCCGCCACCTCGGTCAGGTAGACGGCCGTCCAGTCGGCGCTGGCGCCCTCGGCGAACGTGGCGCAGAAGCCGACGACGCCGATGGCCAGAACGGCCCGGGTCGGCAGCGCGAAGCGGCGCGGCGCCGGGGCGCCGGGGGAGGGCCGGGCGTGCAGCAGCCGGCGGCCCGCCGGCGCGCCCACCACCAGCAGCACGGCCGCGACCAGGCCGAGGTGCAGCCGGGCGTCGACGCCCGCGTGCGCGGCCAGGATCCCGATGCCGCCCGCGACGAGGCTGCCGACGCACCACAGGCCGTGCAGCCCGGACATGACCGGCCGCCCCAGGTACCGCTCGACCGACACCGCGTGCGCGTTCATCACCACGTCGGACATGCCGGCGGTGGCCCCGAACAGCAGCATCGCCGCGAACAGGAAGGC
>NZ_JBEZJP010000326.1:0-9603 GCF_040653175.1 Actinomadura sp. NPDC048032 | reverse complement strand
GCAAGGCCCGGCGGCTCGTCCACGCGGCGCGGGCCTCCTACGACGCCGGCCGGCCCGACCAGGCCGCCCGCCTGGCCGAGGAGGCCGAGCACCTCAGCGCCGAGGACGGGGTCGTCGCGGAGGCCACCTTCATCCGCGCCCAGGTCGCCTACGAGCGCACCTCGCCCGCCGCCGACGCCGAGCTGGCGCTGCGGGGCGCGGCGCTCATCGCCGGGAGCGATCCCGAGCAGGCGGTCGCCATGCTGACGGAGGCCGTCTGGGCCGCCCGGGACGCGGGCGCCCACGACCTGGTGCGGCGCAGCGTCGAGCTGCTCGGGACGGTGCGGCTGCCGGACGGCTCACCGAAGGCGCCGGTGACCGCCGCGCTGATCGCCTACGGTCGGCTCGCGGACGGCGTGCCGGGGGCCGTCCCCCCGATGCGGGCCCTCTTCGAGGCCGCGCGGAGCGGCGAGGTCGAGGAAGCCGTCGAACTCGTCATCGGCGGGTTCATGGGCCTGCTCGTGGCCGACGACCGCGGCGCCACCGGGCTGCTGGAGCGGATGGCCGCGCAGGCCAGGGCCCGCGGCGCGCTCGGCTGGCTCCCCTACATCCTGGAGGCCCTCGCGATCGGGCGGGTGCTGCTCGGCGACCTGCGCGGCGCGGACGCGGCGGCGGCCGAGGGCATGTCGCTGGCCGCCGACATCGGCATGGACACGCAGGTGACCGCGCTGCGGTGCATCGTGGTGCGGCTGGAGTCGGACGCCGTCCGCAGCCGGGCCCTGGCGGCGGGCGTCCTCAAGCACTCCGACCTGCACCCGACCAACACCGCCCTCGCGTCCTGGGGCCTCGGGCTGCTCGACCTCGCCGAGGGGAACGCCGGAGCCGCCCTGGAGCGGCTGGACGCGGTGTGCTCGGGCCCGTCCCGGCACGACGTGCTGATCCGCGCCGTCCCGGACCACGCGGAGGCGGCGGTGCGCGCCGGGCGCCCGGACCTGGCACGCGCCCACCTTCCCGCGTTCGAGGCGTGGGCGGCGGCCACGTCGAGCACCGCCCTGATCTCCCGCTGCCGCGCCCTGCTCGCCCCCGGGGACGAGGCCGGCGAGCACTACCGCGCCGCCCTCGGCCTGCACGGCGACCGCGCCTACGACGCCGCGCGGACCCGGCTGCTGTACGGCGAGTGGCTGCGCCGCCGGCGCCGCCGCCCCGAGGCCCGGGAGGAGCTGACCGCGGCGCGGGAGGCGTTCACCCGCCTCGGCGCCGAGTGCTGGGCCGAGCGCGCCCGCGCGGAGCTGGAGGTCCTCGGGGACCGCCCGGCGGCCCGGTCCGGGGACGCCGACCCCCTGAAACGGCTCACCCCGCAGGAGCTCCAGGTCGTGCGGCTCGCCGCCGCCGGGCTCAGCAACCGGGAGATCGGCGCGCAGCTCTACCTCAGCCCCCGCACGGTCGGGCACCACCTGTACAAGGCGTACCCGAAGATCGGCGTCACCCGCCGCGTGGAGCTGGCCCGGCTGGTATCGGACACATGACTTAGGCCTGCCGCCGCACCCGCGGGGCCCGCCTTCCCCGCGCCTCTCCCCGGCCCGGTTCAGCCGTGCCGACCTGCGCTGTTGAACACCCGTTCGATGACCGATGCGGGCCGTCCGTCCGCGCTCGTAGCGTCGTGGCACCTCAGACGAACGGAGAACCACGATGCTTCTGGAGAACAAGACCGCGGTCGTCTACGGCGGAGGCGGCGCCATCGGCGGCGCCATGGCGCGCGGTTTCGCGGCCGAGGGCGCGCGGGTGTTCCTCGCCGGCCGCACCCCCGCCAAGCTCGACGCCGTCGCCGAGGAGATCCGGGCCGCGGGCGGCCTCGCCGAGACGGCGCGCGTGGACGCCCTGGACGAGGACGCCGTGAACGGCTGGGTCGACTCGGTCGTGGAGACGGCCGGCAGCGTCGACGTGTCGGTCAACGCCATCTCCCAGGACGCCCTGTTCATGCCCCTGCTCGACATGCCGGCGGCGGACTTCGGCCGGGCCATGGACAAGGTCGCCCGCTCGTTCCTGGTGACCACGCGGGCCGCCGCGCGGCACATGGTCAAGCAGAACTCGGGGGTCATCCTGCACTTCGGCGGCTCCGACCCCACCAACCGGCTGCCCGGCATCGGGACGGTGCAGATCGGCTGCGACATGGTGGAGGCGATGCGCCGCCAGTGGGCCTGCGAGCTCGGACCGCACTCGGTCCGCGTCCTGTCGATGCGCACCGGCGGCATCCCCGAGTCCATGCCGAACATCCCGGACATGGAGCCGATCAAGCAGCAGATGGTGGACGCCACCCTGCTCAAGCGCGCCGCGACGCTCGCCGACGTCGGCCGCGTCGCCGCCTTCCTGGCCTCCGACCACGCCGCGAGCCTGACCTCCACGCAGGTCAACATCTCCGCCGGCGCCCTGGTCGACTGACGCGGGACCGTCCTCGCGCCGTCCGGCCGATCCGCGTCCCGCGCACGGGCGGACGGCGCGGCGGGGGCGATGACGCCTCACCGCTCCGGCGGGCCACGATCCGGGTCCGCCGGCGCAGGCGAGGCGTCATCTCGGCGTGTCCTCCCCGCTCAGCCGCGGACGCCCGGCTTCGGGACGAAGGAGGAGGCCACCAGGGCGCCCCAGCCCGTGATCTGGCCCCGCTTCAGGGGCAGCAGGCCGGGCTCCCGGTGGTCCTTCACCGCGATGGCGCGGAAGCCCAGGTAGGCGTAGGTCTTCGGGTCGATGAGGATCTCACTGCGCAGGTAGCCGTTCTCGACGCGGTAGAGCGTCACCCCCCGGCGATGCCCGAGATCGGCGGCCGCGGGCTCGTAGCGCACGCCGGGGATCCTCGCGGCGGCGCCGTACAGCGCCGCCTCGATCTTCGCGGGGAGGACGGCGTCGCGCATGTACTGGGAAACGAGCTCGAACGCCGTGGAGTCGCGCTCTTCGGCTGTCGGCGGCTTCGGCTTCGCCTTCTTCATCAGGGCGTGCTTCTCGCGCGTCCGCTTCGGCAGCCCCTCCGGGATCGGCTTGCCCCACTCGGCGAGACGCCCCGCGTACTCGGCGTCGATCGTCTTGTAGATCCGGGCGAGCACCGCGCCCGGGTCGGTGGGCAGCGAGAGCAGTTCGGGATAGGTCGGGGTGTACTTCGAGCCCTTGGCGACGCGCAGCCTGCCGTCCTCGATCACGGCGAACCGCCTGCCGTCCGTCCGGCGCCACAGTTCCTGGGTGCGGGTCTTGTCCGGGGCGCCGAAGAGGGGCCGTCCGCCGCCTTCCTGGGTCTCGGCGTAGACCGTCTTCAGGTAGGCCCACTGCGCCGGACCGATCTTCGGAACGGGCTTGGTCGCCGCGACCAGGGCGGCGTTGTGGGCCAGATCCTGGGGGGCGCCGACCGGACGCAGGGCCAGGGCGCCGGGCTCCCGCTCGTCCCGGCCGCCGACGGTGACGGCGGTGGCGGCGGCGATGGCCAGCGCCCCGGCGAGGGCTCCGGCCGTGAGGAGGCGCCGGCGGGCCCGCCACGGCCGGGCCGGGGAGGCGGGCGCCCCGTCACTGAGGCGGACGCGCAGGCGGGCCTTGGCCAGGCGGTCGTACTCGGGGACGTCCGGGCGGCCCTCGCGGAACAGGGTGATCTCGTCGGTGGTCATGTCGCGTTCTCCTGGAGGGGGTGGGCGCCGCCGAACGCGCGGTGCAGCTTCTTGCGGATCCGGTGCAGGCGGGACTTGATCGTGCCGAGGGGGACGCCGAGGGCCTGGGCCGCCTCCTCGTAGCTCAGGTCGGCCCAGGCGATGAGCAGGAGCAGGTCGCGGTCGGCGGCCGAGAGCCGGGTGAGCGCCGCGGCGAGCTCGGGCCGGAGCCGGCCCGCCGCGACCCTGGCGGTGCTGCGCTCGTCGAACGCCTCCTCCGGCCGGTCCGGCGCCGCGCGGGCCATGGCCCTGGTGCGGCGGGCCTCGGCGCGGCGGTGCTCGCGCAGGGCGTGCGTGGCGATCCCGTAGAGCCACGGGCGCGCGTCCGGCCGGCCGAGGTCGTACCGTCCGCGCTTGCGGAAGGCGGTCAGGAACGTCTCCGCGACGACGTCCTCGGCCATGTCGGGGCCGAGGCGGCGGGCGACGTAGCGGTGGATCTCGTCGCCGTGCCGGTCGAAGAGGTCCGCGAAGCGCTCGGGTCGCCGGAGCGACTCCCGCAGGACCGCGGCGTCGGTCGGCGGGCCTGGAGGGACGTCCGGCTCCGTCCCCGAAGGTGCGGTCATCATGTGACTCGTCCGTTCACAGGGGTCCTTTCGGTGGGCTTTCACCCGGTACTCGGCCGGTCGCGCCGGACGGGTTCCCTCCGCCTGTGGAGCGGGACGAGTGCACGCCTCGGGCGTCGGTCGCCGGTCAGGCGGACGGGCCTTGGGCTTCGCCGCGCAGGGCCTCGGCGATGGCGTCCTGCCAGGCCGCCAGGAAGGCGGGGTATCCGTCGGCGAAACGCCGCAGGTCGGCGGCTCCGTCGCCGGAGAGCGCGGTGAGCTCGTAGGTGACGGTCACGTCGCTGTGGTCGCCTGCCCGGTCCAGGACGACGGAGACCGTTCCCGCGCTGACGCCCGGGGTGACGCGCGCGTAGCGGATGCGCCGTCCGGGGGTCGCGTCCACGACGATCCAGGTGGTGGTCCGGCCGTGGTCGAGGGTCTGGAAGACCGTCCCGGGCTCGGCGTCGTCGGCGACGGGCGCGGGGAAGGACGGCGCCCATCGCGGCACCCACCGCCGCTCTCCCCGCGCGGTGAACAGGGGGAACGCCTCGTCCGGAGGCAGCGCGACCGCCAGGCGGCCGGTGAGCCGGTGCCGGGCGCCGCTCATCGCGTCTCGTCCAGGGCGTGCGCGTCCGCCGCGGTCAGCGTCAGGCCGTAGACGTCCTTGAGCTGCTCGATCTTGGCGAGCGTCTCCGGCGCGAAGGGGGCCTTTCCCTCGAAGGCGTGCAGGGCGATCCCCTCGACCAGGTCGCCCAGGGACAGGTCGAGGTACTCGGCCAGCGCCTTGAGGACCTTGAGCACGTTGCGCTCGATGCGCACACCGGTCTGCACCCGCTCAACTTTTACCATGGTACCAAGTTACCAACTCGCACCGGCGCGGGGTGGCCAGACCCGGAAGATCACCCCTACCTTGGACGACCACGCGATCTTCGGCCATGGCGGGCGGAAGGGAGGGAGCACATGCCGGAACCTCCGGCCGCGCCCCGCGAAGAGCCATCGCTGGAAGGGCGGGCGACGGAAGGGCGGGCGACGGCCGGCCCGCCGAGCCGGCCGAGGTGGGCGGCCTGGCTCGTCCCGGGCTACGCGATCTCCTACGGGCTCGTCCTGCCGGCCTTCAGCGACGACTTCTGGTGGCTCGGGATCCCCGGGATGCTCGGGCTGGCGTGCGTGGTGCTCATGGCGCTGCACGTGCTGCTCGAAGGGCCGTTCCGCCGTGCCGTCCCCTACGCCACGGACGGCACCGACCGCCGGGGCCCGGTGAAGCACCACTACAAGGTCCTCATCGGGCGTTACCTCGTGCTGGTGGCGGTCGGCGCCCCGATGGTCGTCGTGCCGCTCGCCGTGGACGTCCGCTACCTCTACCCGTTCGTCGGCACGGGCATGGTGGCACTGCTGCTGGGGACGAGGTTCTGGCTCCCCCAGATGCTCTACCTACGCAAGTGCGACCGCGTACTGAGGGTCTACGACTTCGAGTTCCGCTCCCCGGTGAAGAAGTCGAACCTGCGCGGCAACGGGGTACGGTCCCTGACCATGGGCGCCGCCGGCTCACCGCGCATGTCGGCCCGGGAGCCGCTGTTCTCCGACCGTTGGCCGAGGGGGATCGAGCGCGGAGTGTGGTTCGCCGGAGATGACCCCTTCGGCGGGGTGATCCTCGTCCCGGACACCGGTGAGCTGATGTGCATGCAGCCGGAGGTCTGGGCGGCCCAGGACACGGCCCGGCGGCAGGCCGCGCACAAGCGCCGGGAGAAGGCGCGCCAGGCCGGGCTGGCACGCAAGTCGATCTAGCCGCCCGGGGCCGTCCCGCGGCTACGGCGTGATGACGAGCTTGCCGCGCGTGTGCCCGCCGCGGCTGGCGTCGAAGGCCTCGCCCACCTTCTCCAGCGGGTACGTCCCGGCGACCTCCACCGTGAGCGCGCCGCGGTCGGCCATGGCCGCGAGCTCCGCCAGCTTCGCGCCGCTGGGGCGGACCCAGATCCAGTGGCCGCCGTGCTGTTCGACCGTGTCGTCGGCGACCGACACGTGCCGCCCGCCCTCCGCCAGGACGGCGAGCGTGGCGTCGAGCTGGCCGCCCACGAAGTCGGCGACGGCGGTCACCCCGTCGGGCGCGAGGTCGCGGACGCGCTCGACCAGGCCGTCCCCGTAGACGACGGGCTCGGCGCCGAGGCCGCGCAGGAAGTCGTGGTTCCGCTCGGAGGCCGTGCCGATGACGCGGGCGCCGCGGTCCCGTGCGATCTGGACGGCCTGGCTCCCCACCCCGCCGGACGCCGCGTGGATCAGCAGGACATCACCCGGACCGACCTCCAGCCGGTCGAGGGAACGCTGCGCGGTCATGCCGACGAGCGGCAGCCCGCCGGCCTGGTTCCAGTCGAGAGACGCGGGCTTGCGCGCCACGTCGTCCGCCGCGACGGCGACGTACTGCGCGAACGTCCCGGCGCCGACCACGTCCTTGCGGGCGTAGGACATGACCTCGTCGCCGTCCGCGAACTCCGGCGTGTCGGGGCCGCGGCCCCGCACCACACCGGCGACGTCCCAGCCGGGGATGACGGGGAACATCGTGTCCATCATCCCGTCCAGGCCACCGGCCATGACCTTCCAGTCGACGGGGTTGACCCCCGCCGCGCGGACCTCGATCAGGACCTGCCCCGGGCCGACCTTCGGATCCGGGACGTCCCCGACCTTCAGGCGGGAGTTGTCAGTGGCATAGGAGTCATAGGTGACGGCGCGCATGCCCTCAACCTGCCACCCGGCCCGCCCGGCAAACATGGCGCCGTCGCGTAGGAATCCGCCTACGCTTGACATGTAGGCAAACTCCTACATATTTTCGGGCGCATGAACATCACGCATGTGCGGCTGCTGACCGTGCCGGTCTCCGACCAGGACGCGGCCAGGGACTTCTACGCGACCAAGCTCGGCTTCGAGGTGGTGGTGGACCGCTCGACGGGCCCGATGCGCTGGCTCCAGATGGCGCCGAAGGGCGCGGAGACGAACGTCGTCCTGGCGAACCATGTGCCCGGCGCGGCGCCCGGCGGCGTGCACGGGCTGATGCTGGAGACGACCGACCTCGACGCGGACTGCGAGCACCTGCGCGACGCGGGTGTGCGGGTCGAAGGCCCGCAGGACCTCCCCTGGGGCCGTCAGGCCACGCTGACCGACCCCGACGGCAACGGCATCGTGCTGGCCGCGCGGTGACGGCGGACGTCTTCGCGGCCCTGGCCAGCCCCGTCCGGCGGGAGCTCACCGCCCTCCTGCTGGACGGGCCGCGCCCGGTCAACGACCTCGCGGCGCACTTCGCGATGAGCCGCCCGAGCGTGTCGGAGCACCTCAAGGTGCTGCGCGACGCCGGGCTGGTCAGCGAGCGCCGCGACGGCCGGCAGCGCCTCTACAGCCTGGAGCCCGCGCCGCTGCGGGAGCTCTCGCAGTGGCTCACCCCCTACGAGCGGTTCTGGCGGGAGAAGCTCTCCGGCCTGCGCGACCTGCTGGACGAGGAGGACCTGTGACCTCGCCGACGAGAACCACAGCACCAGCCTGGGCCTTCGGTGCGTGACGCAGTGGGTTCCGCCGGCAGGTTCCTAACGCGTGTCCAGGGCCGGTGGAATCCATTGGAGGTGGCGCCGTATATGCGACGACATCTTCGAGTCCAGCCGCACATGCAACTGAGTATTTCCGCAGGACGCGCAGATGTAGGCGTCGAAGGTGGGCTGCCTGCCCCCGAACGAGCCCCCGCCCGTCTTGCGGAGCCCGCTCTGTGCCACGTACTCGCCCTGGAACACCTCGCCGGCGCCGCACGCGCCGCACTGCCCGTAGCGCATATCCCCATTCGTCATGCGAGCACCCTAGGGTTCGCGCACGGTGACGGGCATCGTCATAACGTGACGGCACCGCCCGAGAGCAACGACCGAACCGGGAGAGCCGCGCACAAGACGAAGCGCCCGCCGTCCGCACCTACCCACGCAGGGGCGGCGCCCCGAAGGCCGCGGGCTTCCCGGCCACAGGGCCGCCCCTTCGGCCCGGTGGCGTACGTGGGCGCGTACCGGACGTCGCGGCGCGGGTCCTCCCTCGGGGCGCGGCGCGCCTCAGGCACTACGTCTTGCGAGCGCCGACCGAGACCCTCGGGAACGTCCTGAGGCCGGGCGCCGTCACCGTCGCCCGTTTCCGCCAGATGAGACATGGGAGAGGGAGAACATGAGTGGTGAGCGGGCCTCGATCGAGGTGGACGAGTTCCTGCCGCATCCGCCGGCGAGGGTGTGGCGAGCGCTCACCGAGCCGGACCTGCTGGCCCGGTGGCTGATGCCGAACGACTTCAAGGCCGTCGTCGGGCACCGCTTCACGTTCACCGCCACGCCGATCCCGGCGGTCGGCTTCGACGGGACGATCGCGTGCCGCGTCCTCGACGTCGAGGACGCGGCCCTGCTGCGCATCAGCTGGCGCGGCGGCGGCCTCGACACGACGGTGACGTGGCGGCTCGTGCCCGAGGGGCGCGGTACGCGCCTGTTCGTCGAGCACGCGGGCTTCGACCTGGACGACCCCGTCAACGCCCACGCCTTCCGCGGCATGGGCAGCGGCTGGCGCTCCAACATCCACCGCTCCCTGCACGACCTCCTCACCGACCTTCCCTGACTCACCCGCCCTGGCCGAGAACCCCGCACCGGCCCACTCGGCCGTGCTGCGGCTCGACCACACGGGATGTCGGACACGGCCGGGCCTCCGGACGCTGCCGACTCGCGCACAAGCGAAGGCGTTCGGTGGCCCCGGCCCGCGCGGAGACCGACAGCGCGCCCCCGCCCGGAGAGGGGGCGGAGGCGCGGGCGCGGGGGCGGGGTTCCGGGCTGGGGCGGTTGCGGCGTTCGGTCAGGCGACGGGCTCCAGGGGCGGGTCGTCGGCGAACTGGGTGTGGTAGAGGTCGGCGTAGCGGCCGTCCGCGGCGAGGAGCTCCTCGTGCGTGCCGCGCTCGACGATGCGGCCGCTCTCCACGACGAGGATCAGGTCGGCGGCGCGGACCGTCGACAGGCGGTGCGCGATGACCACGGCGGTGCGGCCGTCGAGGGCCTCGGTGAGGGCCTCCTGAACCGCGGCCTCGGAGGTGGAGTCGAGGTGCGCGGTGGCCTCGTCGAGGATCACGACGCGCTGGCGGGCGAGCAGGAGCCGCGCGATGGTGAGGCGCTGGCGCTCACCGCCGGACAGGCGGTAGCCCCGCTCGCCGACGATCGTGTCGAGGCCGTCGGGCAGACCCTCGATGAGGGCGTCGAGCCGGGCGCGGCGCAGGACGTCCCAGAGCTCCTCCTCGGACGCCTCGGGGCGGGCCAGCAGGAGGTTCTCGCGGATCGACTCGTGGAACAGGATCCGCCCGCCCTGAGCTTCCACGCGCCCGCGCGCCGGTACACCTCGACGACGACCGCCAC
>NZ_JBEZJP010000325.1:0-9635 GCF_040653175.1 Actinomadura sp. NPDC048032 | reverse complement strand
CGGGTGCTCTCTCACTCACGGGTCACGCCTCTCGTCGGAAGGCCTGACCGGCACCAACGGCGCTGGTCGAGGCCCTCATCGCAGGTTTCCTAGGACTGATGCGGTGAGGGCCTCGTCGTT
The DNA here is from genome assembly GCF_040653175.1 of Actinomadura sp. NPDC048032. Lineage (NCBI taxonomy): Bacteria > Bacillati > Actinomycetota > Actinomycetes > Streptosporangiales > Thermomonosporaceae > Actinomadura > Actinomadura sp. NPDC048032. Next base: position 9,515 of record NZ_JBEZJP010000325.1, on the reverse strand, counting down.
TTCCGGGGAGTGGTTCCCGGCTGCCAGAGTGGTGGAGCCACTACATGACACGGCTGCGGTGCTGCGCACACGAGACCGACGAGCCGCCGCTGGCGAAGGATCTGGTTTCCCATTGTCCTGGTGCTCCTGCGCAATCAGGGCCTGCCGCGCTGGCATGACCACGAGTGCCGAATTTTCTAGATGCGGCTGGCCATCGCAAAGTCCGTGGGAGAGGTGCGGGATGCGCGCCACGCCATCCGCCCATATTGGAACCGCCGCTTCGGCTTGGCCGGGGCGTGTTGTGTGGATCATGGTTGAGTCAGAGGAAGCCAACGCCTACCGGTCGCCGGTGGCGTCGTTTCGATTTGACGTTGACCAGAAGGGCCGGCGCGTGTAACCCGTCATGCTGCGGGAATCACGGAGGACACCCCCCGCTGAACGTGTGTTCGCGCGACCACGGGAGGACGCATGGCACTGGCAGTCGTGTTGGCGGAGTGGACCGACCAGGGGAATCGGACTTTCTGGGACACGGTTGATCGCTCTATGGAAGGAAGAAAATTTGGAGACGATTTCGGCATAGAGTTCAAGGAAATCATCTGGACTCCGAGTGGCCCGTACGATCTGGTCATCATTCTAGAGGGGCCCAGCCTTGACCGTATTGCCGCCTTCATGCTTTTGCAGCAGTCGCTCGGGAGCATTCGCGCCGTCTGGATGCCGGGATACAAGGCAGAACAAATGGACGCAATAATAACCTCCTTGAGCGGTGAGGTCGGCGCCGCCGGCGAGAACCCTTCATCCCAATGAGCCCCCCGCCGCGGCCTTGGGGCCGCCCTTCCCGCAGCTGGCGCGGGTCGTAGCCGCCGGTGACGTCAGTCGCCGCCTCGTGACGGCCGCCAGGGCGCTCCTGGCGCCCGGACGCGAGGCTCTTGGCGGGATGCGGCTCGTTCATGCCCCCTAGCTCCCTCTTTGTGCTGCCGAGGGCAATGCGCCTCGCCCGTGGCGCTGCCTCCACTCCCCGCCGCCATGCGCGCTTGTTCACGCTTCAGCAGCCGACCGTCACCGAAAGTGATGCTTCCTGAGCATTGACCCTGGCATTACGGGAGTGCTTTGCTTTGTCCACGGAAGTTCCGTGCACGGAATAACTGAGATCATCCAGAGGGAGGCAGAGCGTGACGGCACGTACCACCCCCCGGGCCGCCGGCCACGACTACTACGAACGCCTCGCCGCGGCGCAAGTCGCGCCGCTATGGCGAATCCCCGGCACCACCGATCCGGAGCCGTACGTGGAGGAGGTTCCCCACGTATGGCGCTGGCGGGAACTGGTCCCGCTGCTGCACGAGGCGACGCAGGTGATGGACCTCGGCGTCGATCAGGCGGACCGGCGGGCGCTCAATGCGCACAACCCGTCCCGCCGCTTCGGGACCACGCACACGCTGGTAGCGGGATACCAGCTCGTACTGCCGGGTGAGACGGCCCCCGCGCACCGGCACAGCCCGGGCGCCATCCGCTTCATGCTGGCCGGATCGGGGCTGACCACCGTCGAGGGAGAGCCCGTGCCCATGGAGCCGGGAGACCTCGTCCTCACTCCGGCCGATACCTGGCACGACCACCGCCACCCGGGCACCGAGCCGATGATCTGGCTCGACGGCCTGGACGTGCCGTTCGTCAAGCAGATGAGGGCCAACTTCTACGAGGACTTCCCCGGGGGCGGCCTCCAGCCGCTGACCAGGCCCGAGCGTGACGGGGAGCTCCGCTACGGCCCCGGCTTGGCGCCGGCGGGTCCGAAGCCCGAGGTGAACCACTCGCCGATCATGAACTACCGGTGGGAGGTCGCCTACCAGGCGCTGACCCGGCTGGCCGAAACGGGCGCCGACCCCTACCAGGGCGTGCGGCTGGAGTACACCAACCCGCTGACCGGCGGGCATGTGCTGCCCACGATGGCCTGCTACCTGTCGCTGCTGGAGGGCGGTGTCGCCACCCGTGCACTGCGGCACACCTCCAGCACGATCTTCTGCGTGGCCGGCGGCAGCGGCCACAGCATCGTCGGCGGCGTTCGCCTGGACTGGGAGGACCGCGACTTCTTCGCCGTCCCCCCGTGGACCTGGTACGAGCACGTCCCCGATTTCGGCGTCGAGACCGTGTTGTTCTCCATGAGCGACCTGCCGCTCCTGGAGCCCTTCGGTCTCTACCGCGAAGAGCTCGCCTGACCCGCGGGAGGCCAGAGAATCATGGACGTTTCACTCATCGTGGTCGGCGGCGGCATCGGCGGAATCGCCACGGCGTTGGCCTGCGCCCGCCAGGGCATGAAGGTCAGAGTGCTGGAGCGCGCCTCGGAGTTCGGCGAGGTCGGCGCCGGGCTGCAGGTCGGCCCCAACGCGTGGCGGATACTCCGCGACCTCGGGGTGGTCGACGGCCTGCGGGAACAGGTGGTGCTCCCCACCCGCTGGGAAATGATCGACATCTACACCGGCGAGACGATCTCGGCGCTGCGGTTCGGCACCGAGTTCACCGAGCGCTATCGGGCGCCCTACGCCGTGGTCCACCGGGGCGAACTGCTCACCGCCCTGCTCGAGGCCTGTCAACGGACCGGCCGGGTGCACCTCATTCCGGGGACCGAGGTCGTCTCGGTCAGCCAGGACGAAGATTCGGCCACCGTGCAATGCGCGGACGGAAGCACCCACACCGGTACGGCCATCGTCGCCGCCGACGGGCTGCGTTCCGTCGTGCGTCGACAACTGCTGGACGACCGGCCGCCGCTCGTCTCGCCTTACGTGGTGTATCGCGGCCCAGGTCCCCGTCCGGCGGATGTCGACGACGCGGTGATGCTCTACGTCGGCGACGGCATCCACTACATGCAGTACCCCGTCAGCGGCGGCACCGTGCTCAACCGGGTCGTGTCCTTCCGCAGCACGGCCGGGGAACCGGGGTCCGCGGAATGGGGCACCCCCGAGGAGCTGCACCGGCGCTTCGCCGGGACGATTCCCCACGTGCGGTCGGCGGTCGCCGAACTGGATCTGTCGAAGCGGTGGCCGCTGTGCGACCGCCCGCCGCTGGCCGGCTGGGCGCAGGGCCGGATCACGCTCCTCGGCGATGCCGCCCACCCGATGCAGCAGTACCTCGCTCAGGGAGCCTGCCAGGCACTGGAGGACGCGATCGCGCTCAGCGACGCCCTCCGGGCCTGCCCCGGCGATCCGGCCGCCGCCTTCAAGTCGTTCGAGAACATCCGGTTTCCGCGCGTCTCGTCGGTCCAGGAGCTCACCCGCTTCATCGGCGACTTCTGCCACCTCGGCGGCGCGGCGGTCGTGCTCCGCGACCACTTCCTGTCCGGGCTGGGTGCGTCCGACCACTACGCCTACACGGACTGGCTCTACGGGGGGCCGGCGAAGGCGCCGGTCCTGCCGCCGAGCATCGACATGTACGCCGGAGCCGCGACGGAGGTGTGCTGACATGCCCGTCTACGCCATGCTGCAAGGGCCCAACCTCAACCGGCTCGGCCGCCGTGATCCGGCCAGGTACGGCCACCGCACGCTGCCCCACATCCAGCGGGACGTGGACGAATGCGCCGACGGGCTCGGGGCGACCGTCCTGCACTTCCAGTCCAGCCACGAGGGCGACCTGATCGACTGGCTGCACGGGCGGCAGGACGACGAGGCATTGCCGCTGGACGGAGGGGTGATCCTCAACCCGGCCGGGCTCACCCGGGCGGGGTGGTCCCTGCGCACCGCCGTCGTGGACACCGGACTGCCGGTGGCCATCGTCCACCTGTCGGAACTGCACTCCTACGGCCCCGAGCCCGAACCCGACATCTTCCTCGGGATCGCCAACGTCTACATCGCCGGGGCCGGCTGGCGCGGCTACCGGCTCGCCCTGGAGGCGCTGCACGGCCGGTCCGAGGACGCGCGGCGGCGCGGCAGCCCCGGAAGTCCGTCATGACCGCCGAACTGTACGGCCGGCTCAAGCTGGCCTGCCTGTTGGGCGTCATCGGCCTGCTCTACGTGTTGCCGATCGTGATGACGGCATACGGCGCCTTCCGCACCGCCCCTCCCGGCCTGCCCGGCGCGTTCAGCGTGAAGGGGCTGACCGACGCCTACTCCGACCCGCGCACCTATCGGTTGCTGGCCAACTCGCTGTGGCTCGCCGTGTCGGCCGGGATCACGTCCACCGCTCTCGCGGTCGCCCTGGCCTGGATCAGCACGCGCACTCGCGCGGTGCTGCGTCCGGTCGTGACGCCGCTGGTGGCCGTGGTGCTGGCGACGCCGCCGCTGTTCTTCGCGCTCTCGTGGAGCCTGCTGGGCACGCCGCGGTACGGGCTGCTGAACTCCCTGCTGCACACGGTCGGCCTGCCCGACGAGTTCTCGGTCGGCGGCCGGTGGGGCGTGTGGTTCGTCCTGTCGCTGAAGCTGTGCTCCTTGGGCTACTTCATCCTGCTCGGTCCCTTCCTGGCGATGGACCACCGGCTGGAAGAGGCGTCGGCCATCACCGGCGGCGGGCGGCTGCGGACGCTGGCCAACGTCACGGTTCCGGTAATGGCCCCCGCGGTGCTGGGGGTGTTCATCATCGGGTTCGTGATCGGCCTGATCGTGCTGGACATCCCGCTGATCATCGGCAGGCCGAGCGGGTTCCGGGTGTTCGCCACGCAGATCTTCGACTTCGCCAACAACGACATCCCGCCGAACTACGCCGCCGCCAGCGCCCTGGCCCTGGTCTTCATCGCCGCGGTGGGCGCCCTGGTTGCTCTCAAATGGCGGTTGCTCGACCGCCGCCAGTTCACCACCGTGGCCGGCAAGGGAGCCCGGCCGCAGCCGATGGACCTGGGCCGCTGGACGTGGCTGTGCAACGCGTTCATCGTCGGCTACGCGCTGCTGGCCTTCGTGCTGCCGGTCCTGCAGATCGTCGTCGGCTCGCTGCAGCCGGTGTTCGGCGTGAACCGCTTCTCCACCGACAACTACCGGGAGCTGCTCGCCGATCCGCAGGTGCTGCCCGCACTGGCCAACACCGCCCGCTACGCGCTGATCGGCGGTGCGCTGGCGGTAGCGATCACGTTGACCGCTTCGATGGTCGGGAGGCACGGCTCGACCCGGCTGCGGCGGGTGCTGGAGCTGTCCACATGGCTGCCGTGGGCGGTGCAGGGCATCGTGCTCAGCCTGGCTCTGGTCTGGACGTTCCTGTCGGTGCCCTTCCTGCATCCCCTGTTCGGCAGCTCGTTCATCGTGCTGCTGGGCGTGGTCGTGGCGGCCACCCCGGTCGCGGGCCGCGCGGTCGACGCGGCCCTCGCCCAGGTCGGCGGGGAACTGGAGGAGGCCGGCCGGGTCTGCGGCGCCGGGCCGCTGCGGACCACCGCCGGGATCGTCGTCCGGCTGATCCTGCCGAGTTGCGTGGCCGCCTGGCTGATCTCCGCCATCCAGATCGCCGGCAATTTCGAGGTCCCGGTGCTGCTGTCCCAGCCGGGCAACCAGCCGGTGGCGGTCCTGGTGTACCACCTCAACGCCCAGGGCGAGGTGACCCGCGCCGCCGCGCTGTTCTGCGTGATGCTCGGCGCGGTCGTCCTCACCGCCACGGTCGTCGCGCTGGTCTGGCCGGCGCGGGCGGCGGTCCGTCTGGCCAGGGCGCGGCGGACCGCGGGCGGCCTTCCGCTCTGGGCGCCGCCGCCGGCGCGACCGGCCGGGCCGCACCCGACACGCAGGAACGCCCTGACCGAGGAAACGGGAGGAGTCCAGTCGTGGCCGCTGTCAGCATCCAAGGACTGACCAAGCACTACGGGGGACCGCATGTCGTCGCCGACCTCGACCTGGAGATCGCCGACGGAGAGTTCCTCACGCTGCTGGGCCCCAGCGGCTGCGGAAAGACCACCATCCTGCGATGCATCGCCGGCCTGGAGCGTCCCGACGGGGGAGAGATCCGCTTCGACGGCGATCTGGTGGCGTGCGGGCGGGGCAGGTTCGTGCCGCCGGAGCGCCGGGACCTGGGCATGGTGTTCCAGAGTTACGCGCTGTGGCCGCACATGACCGTGCGGGGCAACGTGGGCTATCCGCTGCGGATGCGCCGCACGCCCAAGACCGAGCGGGACGGGCGGATCACCGCCGCACTGGACCAGGTGGGGCTCGCGCAACTGGCGGACCGGCCGGTCGGCGCCCTGTCCGGCGGGCAGCAGCAGCGCGTCGCGCTCGCCCGGGCGCTGGTCGCACGACCCGGGATCCTGCTGTTCGACGAGCCGCTGTCCAATCTGGACGCGCGCCTGCGGGCGGCGATGCGCGAGCAGATCCAGGCGCTCCGCCGGACGCTCGCCACGACCTCGGTGTACGTCACGCATGATCAAGTCGAGGCGCTCACCCTGTCGGACCGGATCGTGGTCCTGAACGACGGCGTCATTCAGCAGGTCGGCACCCCCGAGAAGATCTACGCCGAACCGGCCAACGCGTTCGTCGCCGACTTCGTCGGGTTCGAGAACCTGCTGCCCGCGACCATCGTCGCCGTGAACGACGACGGTGTGGTCGCCGCCGTCGAAGGGCTGGCCGACTGCCTGACCGCCCGTACGGCCGGGCAGGACCCCTTCACGGTCGGAGACCAGGCCGTCCTCGCGGTGCGCGCCGCGTCGGTCTCCGTCAGCACGGCGGGTGAAGGCGTGACGGCCGAGGTCGCGACGGCCGCCTTCCTCGGTGACCAGATCGAGTACTCACTGCGCGCCGGACCGCGCACCATCCGGTCCCGCGCCGCGGCCCCCGCGGTCGCCCATCCGGGCGACACCGTGGCCGTGGCCTTCCCCGTCGACGGGTTGCTCGCCCTTCATCCCTAAGTCCCTTCCACCCCCGCAGAACCCACTCCGCCTCACGGGCCTCACGGCCCACCCACCCCACCGGGCCTCTTGGTCCACCCACCCCACCGGGCCTCTTGGCCCACCCACCCCACCTCCCTGGAGGACCCATGCGACGTTTCGTCGCCCCGCCCCTAGCAGCCGCTCTGCTGGCGTTGGGCGGGATCACCGCGTGTAGCGCGCCCGCCCCCGGCACGCGGTCCGGAACCGCCAACGCCGCCGCTCTGGGCAGCCTGGACGTGCAACGGCAGATGGACGCGCTTTACAAGGCCGCCCAGCAGGGGCGCCAGACCAGCGTGCTGGTCTACGGCCCCAGCCAGAACTTCTACACCGCCGCTTACGCCGCGTTCCAGAAGCGCTACCCGGCCATTCGCATCGTGGCGCAGCCGCTGTTCGGCCAGCAGCTGACCACTCGGCTCAGCGAGGAATTCGCCAGCGGAAAGCACAGCGGGTCGGTGCAGACCAACGGCGGATCCGGGATCGACCTCAGCAGCAAGGCCGGCCAGTGCCAGGCGTACCGGCCTTTCACCGCCGGCGCCCTGACGGGCGGCCAGAGCGGCCCCGGCGACGCCTACCACGCCTACGCCCGGTTCGCCGTCGGCATCGAGTACAACACCGACAAGCTGACCAAGGACCAGGCTCCCACCGGGTGGCGGGACCTGACCGCCCCCAAGTGGAAGGGCAGGCTGGTCCAGAACGACCCGGCCGTAGCCGGCGTCACCTCCTTGATGATCTCCAACCTGATGACCGCGGGAAAGCTCGACCGCAAGTGGCTCGCCGGCCTGGCCGCGAACGCCCCGCAGACGGTCGGCACGGCCGCGCTCGCGGAGCAGTCGCTGGCCCGCGGCGAACGCGAGGTCATGGTCGCCAACAACTCGGCCGTCTACACCGCCGCCAGGGCCAAGAGCCTGCCGGTCGGGCTCGTCTTCCCTACCAGCGAGGGCGCCCGCTTCGACACCCAGTACGTCTGCCTCCTCAAGGAGGGCCCCAACCCCGACGCGTCCAAGCTGCTCATCAACTGGCTCTACACCAGCGAGGGCCAGAACGTCCTGGCGCAGGCCGGTCTGTACGGCGTGGCCCCCGGTGCCCCGGCGCCGCCCGGCCTGCCTGTGATGGACGCCCTCAAGGGCCGTGAGATCCCCGAGGTCCCGGCGGACCAGCAGGCCGGCTCGCTCGGCAAGACCCTCGACCTGGTCAGGCAGATCCAGCCCTGACGCTGTCCGAACACCGAAGGAGAGACCTACATGCGGTTCGGAGTCTTCAACCCCCCCGAGGGCGCCTCCGGAGGGCGGCGACTCGCCGTCATCGAGGCGGAGCAGGCGGTCGATGTGACCGACCTGCTGGGCCTGGACCCCCACCACCCCGGCGGTCCGCTGCACCATCTGCTGGAGCAGGGCCCCGGGACGCTCCCGGACGCGCCGTCGCCCACGGCGCCTCGCCGGCCCGTCGCCGAGCTGGCCTGGGAGGCGCCGCTGCCCCGGCCGGGCAAGCTGATGGGCGCCCCGGCCAACTACTACGACCACGTCGACGAGATGCCCGACTCGGCCACCATCACCGAGTGGGGGTTGTTCCTCAAGGCCGGCACCTCCACCCTCGGGCACGGCGGGGTGGTCCGTCTGCCTTGGTCGGACCGGCGCACCGACCACGAAGGCGAACTAGGCGTCGTCATCGGCCGCACGGCGCGGCACGTGCCCGCCGAACGGGCGCTGGAGCACGTCTTCGGATACACCTGCGTGCTGGACATCACCGTCCGCTCCACGGAGGACCGCTCGCTGCGAAAGTCCTTCGACACCTTCACCCCCATGGGCCCCTGGGTGGTGACGGCGGACGAGATCCCCGACCCCGGCGACCTCGAACTGTCCTGCTCGGTCAACGGGGAGCTCAGGCAGCACACGTCCACCGCGAAGTTGATCTACGGTGTTGCCGAACTGATCGCCTATGCCAGCGCGGCCATGACCCTTCATCCCGGGGACGTCATCGCCACCGGGACCCCCGCGGGAGTCGGCCCGCTCGCCGACGGCGACACCGTACAGGTGGACATCGACGCCGTCGGGAGCCTCATGGTCACCGTCAGCGCCGAGGGAGCCATCCCCTATCAGGCCCGTCCGGGCAGCAAGGTGAGCCGATGAACGACGACGCCCACCCCCAGAAGTTGCAGGAAGCCCTGGAGATCGACATGTACCGGCAACCGGGGCACCTGTTCCGCCGAGCCCAGCAGATACACGCCCAGTTGTGGGCGGCCGAAGTCTCGACGGAGGTGACCTCGACCCAGTTCGCCGTCCTCAGCGCCATCGCCGAAGCCGGGCAGATAGACCAGAACTCGATCTGCCGCCGGGTCTCCCTCGACACCTCCACCGTCGCGGAGGTCGCCAACCGGCTCACCTCACGAGGCCACGTCATCCGCACCCGCGACACCCGGGACCGCCGCCGCAACCTGCTCAGCCTCAGCCCGGATGGGGAACGGATATTCGCCGAACTCTCCCCGGCGGCGGCCCGCATGACCGACCACCTCGTCGGTCCTCTGTCCCTCGGCGAGCGAGCCGAACTCGTCCGCCTCCTCCACTTGATCATCGAGGCCGGCGAGGGGCTCGCCGAACCCCGCGACCTCCGGCAAGGATCCCAGTCATGACCAGAATTCCCCTCACCGTGGCCTGCGGCGACTACGACCGCACCCGGGACCTGCGCGACGGCGTCGTCACCGCCGAGGGCATCGACCTCACCTATC
>NZ_JBEZJP010000324.1:0-9659 GCF_040653175.1 Actinomadura sp. NPDC048032 | reverse complement strand
GTCGGCGGGCAGCAGCGGCCGGGCGAACCGGGCGCGGAACGCCGCGGCGAACTCCCGCTCGGGGGCCAGCCGGTAGCCGACGTTCAGCACGACGCACCCCGCCGCGGCCGCCAGGTCGCGGCAGAAGGCGTCCACGTTGTCGACGCCGCCGAGCACCCATCCCCCGCCGTGCAGGTACACGACGGCCGGCAGCGGCCCTCGCTCGGGCGGCGCGGGGCGGTACAGGCGCACCGGCACGGAGCCACCGGGGCCGGGCACCTCGACGTCGCGGACCCGCGGAAGCTCGCGCCGCACGACCGGGAAGGCCGCGCCGATCCGCTCCCGCATCTGCTCGATCGTGGGCTCGGCGGGCCCGTCCCGCCCCGGGGGCACGGCGGTCCACGAGGCGAGCTGCTCCAGGAAGCTCACGGTCTGCGGGTGCAGGGGCATGCGGCGGCCTCCGGTGGGGGGACATCGGCGGAAATCCACCCCTCGGCCTGCCCGGTGGCCGGGCCGCCAATCCCCGCGTCAGCGTCCGGCGGCTTCGGCGACGAGGGCCTCGAAGAGCCGCCTGTCGTCGCTCTCCTCGGGGTGCCACTGGACCCCGACGCCGAAACGGTGGCCCTGGAGTTCCACGGCCTCCACCACCTGGTCCTCGGCCCACGCGACGGCGGTCAGGCCCTTGCCGAGCCGGCTCACCGCCTGATGGTGGTAGGTGGGGACGTCGGAGGAGGCCCCGAGGATCCTGCCGATCCGGCTCCCCTCGCCGGTCCGCACCCGGTGCGAGCCGAGGACCCCGGCGGCGGGGGCGTGCCGCCGGTGGCCCACCGCCTCCGGCAGGTGCTGGACGAGGGCGCCGCCGCGCGCGACGTTCAGCACCTGCATTCCCCGGCAGATCGCCAGGAACGGCAGGTCGGCGTCGACGACGGCGCGGACGAGGGCCAGCTCGAACCGGTCGCGCTGCGGCTGCGGCGGCCCGGTCTCGGGATGCCGGGCGGCGCCGTACAGCTCCGGGTCGACGTCGCCGCCCCCCGCCAGGACGACGCCGTCCAGCCGCGAGACCAGGGTGTCCAGTCCGCGCAGGGTCGCGGCCGGGGGCAGCAGGACCGGGACGCCGCCGGCCCGCTCGACCGAGCGCGCGTACGGCACGGGAAGCAGCGCGGCCTCGCGCACCCAGAACCCCCAGCGGGCCGGCTCCTGGTAGGTGGTGATGCCGATGAGCGGCGGCCCGCCCTCACCGGCCTGCGGGTGCGGCGCTCCGCGCACGGCTCCTGACATGCGTGTCTCCCCCCTGTGCTGGACCCCGGCCCCGGAGGGGCCGCCGACACGGGCGATCGGCCGGCCGCACGTCACCGTGCGCCGCCCGCCCCCCTCGCGCCGTCCGTCCCCCGGCCCTCCTCGGGTCAGCTTGCCGCACGGCACGCGGCTCCGCCGTCGGAAGTGGCGAGATCGGCGCATCGCGATGCCGGGGCGGTGGCCTGCCGCGGGGCGCCTCGCGGCGGAATCACCGAAGAATTCGGAAATCTTCTTCCCTGATGCAGGTTCTTCCTCCCCTTCCGGACGGTTCTTCCGGAACGTTCGCGCCCCGATCGGATACCGATCAGTATGCGTTGACCGATTCACTTACCGTCGGTCACGGGGAATTGACGAACAATTACAATGAGTAGCGAAGGCGACCCTCTGTGGCGGCAATCGATTGAACACCTGCGGGGATGGGTGAGAGAATCTCAGCAACTCGGGCAGCAAGGACGGCCGGATCCTCCGTCGGCCCTGCCGCCCGACCGCCGAAAACAGCCCGCTGGGAGGCGAGCCGACCGAATGGCACCGGAAACTCGCGTTATCAAAGAATGCTTCGCACGGCTTGAAGCCGATCCGGCGGGCGCCATGAGCTATTTCTACGGCCGCCTTTTCGCGGCGCGGCCGCGGCTGCGGACCCTGTTCCCGCCCGCGATGGGCGCCCAGCACGACCGGTTCTTCCAGGCGCTCAGCCGGATCGTGTGGAGCCAGGACAACCCCGAGGAGCTCGCCCGCCACCTTGAGAGCCTCGGCCGCGGCCACCGCAAGTACGGGGTCCTGCGCGAGCACTATCCGGCCGTCGAGGAGGCCCTCACCGCGACGCTGCGCGCCTTCGCCGCCGACGTCTGGACGGCCGAGACCGAGGCGGCCTGGCGCGCCGCCTACCGCGCCGCGGCCGACGCCATGGCCGCCGCGGCGGAGCGGGACGCCGCGAGCGCCCCGCCGTGGTGGGTCGCCGAGGTCGTGCGGCACGAGCGCCGCGCCTTCGACCTCGCCGTCCTCACGCTGCGCCCCGAGCGCCCCCTGCCGTTCGCGCCCGGGCAGCACGTGAGCGTCCAGACCGCCCGCTGGCCGCGGATCTGGCGGCCGTACTCGATCGCGAACGCGCCCCGCCGGGACGGGACGATCTGCCTGCACGTCCGGGCCCGTCCCGCCGGGTGGGTGAGCGGCGCGCTGGTCCGGCACACCGGTCCGGGCGACAGCGTGCTGCTGGGCCCGCCGGACGGCGCGATGACCCTCGACCCGGACTCGGGCCGCCCGCTCCTGCTGATCGGCGGCGGCACCGGCCTGGCCCCCGTGAAGGCGCTGGCCGAGCAGGCCCTCGCCTCCGACCCGGGCCGCGACGTCCTGCTCGTCGCCGCGGCCCGCACGGAGAGCGCCCTGTACGACCTCCCCGAGCTGCGGCACCTGGAGTCGGCCCACGCCCGGCTCCAGGTCGTCCCCGTGGTGTCACGCGAACCCGCCGCCGGTCTCCTCGCCGGCCGCGTGCCGGACGTCCTTCCCCAGCTCGTGGACGGCGCCGGCGGCCACGACGCCTACGTGGCCGGACCCGCCCCGCTCGTCCGCGCGACGGTCGCCGCCCTGCAGCGGCTCGGCGCTCCGCTGACGCGCGTCCACCACGACCTGCTCACGGCCGGGGACTGAGGCGCCTCACCAGCCGGCGCGCTCCCGCAGGAACTCGGTCGTCTTCGCGTCCGCCGGGTAGAACGACTCGATCGCCAGTTCCGCCACCGTGATGTCGACCGGCGTCCCGAAGGTCGCGATCGTGCTGAAGAACGACAGTTCCCGGCCCTCCACCCGCATCCGCAGCGGAACGAAGACCTCGTGGCTCGCGGGCGGGGCGATCGCCTCCCCCACGTCGCCGGGGAAGCTCCGCAGCTCCTTGTGCAGCTGGGCGAGCGCCGCGTCCGCGGTCAGCGCCACATGCCGCCGGACGCGGTCGATCATGTGGGCGCGCCACTCCGCCAGGTTCAGGATGTTCCTGGCCATCCCGTCCGGATGCATGCTGAGCCGCAGCACGTTCAGCGGCGGCTCCAGCAGTTCCGGCGGCGCGCCCTCCATGAAGAACGCGGCCGCGCCGTTGGCGTCGATCAGGTTCCAGAACCGGTCCACGACCACCGCCGGATAGGGCTCGTGGCCCTCCAGCACCTGCCGGAGCGCCGCCCGGACCGTGTCCATCTTCGGCTCTTCGATCGGCGTCTCGTCGAACACCGGCGCGTACCCGGCCGACACCAGCAGCAGGTTGCGGTCGCGCAGCGGCACGTCCAGGTGCTCGGCGAGCCGCAGCACCATCTCGCGGCTCGGCGCCGAGCGCCCCGTCTCCACGAAGCTGAGGTGCCGCGTCGACACGTCCGCCTCCGACGCCAGCTCCAGCTGGCTCAGCCTGCGCCGCTGCCGCCACGCCCGGAGCTGGTCCCCGATCGGCCGCACGTCGCTCAGTCCCGTCGTCATCGTCGTCACGCCACGACGGTAGCGGCATCCGGGTCAGGCTCACGATTACGTGCGGGGTAATGGACGCTCTGACGCCCGGACGGCGAGGGTGGGGCCTCCGACACCCGCCGCAGGAGGCCTCATGACGACCGGGCTCACCCCCGACCAGCTGACCGACGCCATGCCGTTCGCCCGCGCGCTCGGCATGGAGATCGACACCGCGGGGCCGGAGGAGGTCGCCGGCCACTTGGACTGGGCTCCCGACCGGTGCACCGCCGGCGGGCTCCTGCACGGCGGCGCCCTCATGGCCCTGGCCGACTCTGAGCTGCCGGCCCGACACCTTTACGTTGTAGATTTTTTAGAGAGGTGCTCGGCGAAGAAGGCGAGGATGCGGTCCCAGCCGTCCGGGGCGTTCTCGCGGCCCTTCCCGAAGCCCATGACGATCTTCGCGATCGGGCCCAACGGGGGCGGCGGCGTGAGGCCGGTGAGGAACCCGTGCCCGGTGCCCGGGTACTCCTTCACGTCGTGCGGCACACCCGCGGCCGTGAGGGCGCGCTCCAGCCTGCCGGCGGCCCCCCGCAGCGACGGGTCGGCGGCGCCGTAGCTGCCGACGATCGGGCACGCGCCCCGCAGGGACTCCTCCGGCCGGCGCGGCAGGATCCCGTAGTTGGCCGCGGCGGCCTGGAAGTCGTACTTCGCCGCCGCGACCAGCGCGAACCCGCCGCCCATGCAGAACCCGCAGACCCCGACGCCGCCGGTGCAGTCGTCCCGGCCGGCGAGCCACGCGCGGGCCGCCTCGATGTGGTCGTAGGTCGGCCCGCGCTGGGCCCGCATGTCGCGCATCGCCTTGGCGACGCAGCGCACCCAGGGCGCCCCGTTGTAGAGGTCGGGCAGGACGGCGAGGTACCCGTGGGCGGCGAACCGGTCGGCCTGGGCGCGCATGTCGTCGTTCGCGCCCATCGCCTCGAACACGATCACGACGCCCGGCCAGGGCCCCTCCCCCTCGGGGACGGCGAGGTAGCCCGGAAGCGCGCGGTCGCCTACCGGAATGGAGATGTCAGACATAGCGTCTAATAATTCCCCAGGCGAGCCCGCGCGCCTAGACCCCGCGGAGGATCAGACCTTGCGCCACTGCGGCACCCACGCGCCGTCCTCGACGACGTAGTCGCCGAACAGGTCCGGGGCCTCGGTGCGCATCACCTCGCCGATCTTGCCGAAGAGCAGCCGGATCTCCTCCTCGGCGCCGGGCGCGGTGCGGTTCTCCAGGGTGTGGCGCAGGGTGCGGACGTTGGCCGTCCAGACCAGGCCGGTGCCGACGCCCTCGGGCGCGAACCGGCGCATGAACGAGGTCTTGTGCTTCTTCTCCTTGAACGGCACGCCCTCGTCGTCCAGGCCGAAGTGCGCGGCCATCCAGCCCTGGAACTCCTCCATCTGCTCCAGCATGGCGGTGGCGCGCTTCATCAGCTCGGTGTCCTCGCGGGCCCACTCCGGGAACCAGAAGGGGATGTCCTGCAGCCGGACGAACCGCAGCGACTCCTGCGAGATGGCCACGCCCGGGCGGTGCCGGACGAGCTCGTGGGTCAGCACCCGGCTCACGTTGTGCAGGACGAAGCTGAAGCTGACGTGCTCCAGCACCGAGCCGTGCAGGCTGCGCAGGATGTTCTCCAGGTACTGGCCGGAGTCGGTGCGGATCTTGGTGACGTTGGGGTTGAGGCCCGGCTCCCAGGAGCGGTAGCAGAGCCGCCCCGCGAACTCGGCGAGGTTCTGCGGGTCGTTGAGCTCGTCGTCGAGCTCCCCGCGGTCGAGCCGCTCCAGCCAGCCCTCCCCGCCCACCTCCCGCAGGTACCGGGCGACCTCGTCGTAGTCCAGTTCGGGCCGCGCAACGAGGAACACCTCGGGCTCGACGCTCTTCACTCTCGTTCCCCCTACGGGTCGTTTCCGTCGCCCCTTAGGAAACCACCCCGCCACCCCGGCCGCGACCTGGGGCACGGCCTTCGGGGGTCATGAGCGTCCTGGATGACGCTCATGGGGTCGTGGCGCACACTGGAGAGGTTCGTCCAGCTAGGAGGGTTCTATGCCATCGGAACTGACAGTGCTGGGAGCCTGCCCGCTGGACTGCCCCGACGGCTGCTCCTGGGTCGTCACCGTGCGGGACGGGGCGGCGGTCCGGCTGCGCGGCAACCCCGACCACCCGTACACGCGCGGGGCGCTGTGCGCGAAGGTGAACCGGTGGCTGGAGCGCGCCGCCCAGCCGGACCGCATCCTGCACCCGATGCGCCGCGTGGGCGCCAAGGGCAAGGGGCGGTTCGAGCGCATCGGGTGGGACGAGGCGCTCGACGAGATCGCCGCGCGGTTGCAGGACGTCGCCCGGGAGCACGGCGGCGAGGCGATCTGGCCCTACTGGGGGACGGGCACGCTCGGCTACCTGCAGGGCCTCGAAGGGTATTCCGGCCGGCGGTTCTTCAACGTGCTCGGCGCCTCGGCCCACAGCGCCGACATCTGCTCGGCGGCGGGCAGCGCCGGGATGGCCGAGGCGGTCGGCTCGCCGGGCGGCATGGACCCCGAGGACCTGGCGCACGCCCGGCTCGTCCTGCTGTGGGGCACCAACCCGCTGACCAGCGGGCACCATGTGTGGAAGTTCGTCCAGGACGCGCGGAAGGCGGGCGCGCACCTGGTCGCGATCGACCCGGTGCGGACGCGGACGGCGCGGCAGGCCGACGAGCACCTGGCGCCCCTGCCCGGAACGGACGGGGCGCTCGCGCTCGGCCTGCTCCACGTCATCGTGGGGCTCGGCGCGCAGGACGCGGACTTCCTGGCCCGGGGCACGCTCGGATGGCGGGAGTTCCGCGACCGGATCGCCGAGTACCCCCCGGACCGGGCCGCGCGGATCACCGGCGTCCCGGCGGACCGCATCGTGGCGCTCGGCGCGCGGATCGCCCGCACCCGCCCCACCGCGATCCGCGCGACGCAGGGTCTCCAGCGGCACTCCGGCGGCGGGGCCGCCCTGCGGCTGATCGCCGCCATCCCCGCCGTGACCGGCGACTGGGCGAGGCGCGGCGGCGGGCTCGCGTTCTCCACGTCCGGCCACGTCAAGCTCGACAAGGCCGCGCTGTGGCGCGACGACCTGCGCCCCCGCCCGGTGCGGACGCTGTCGATGAGCCGCCTCGGCGAGGGGCTGCTGGACGTCCAGGACCCGCCCGTCAAGGCCCTGTTCGTCATCGCGGCCAACCCCGCGGGCAGCACCCCGCACCAGAACAAGGTGCGCCGGGGCCTGGCCCGCGACGACCTGTTCACCGTGGTCCTGGAGCAGTTCCCGACCGACACCGTGGACTACGCCGACATCATCCTGCCCGCGACGGCGCAGCACGAGCACACCGACCTGCACGAGGGCTACGGTCACCTGTACCTCACCTGGAACGAGCCCGCGGTGGCGCCGCCCGGCGAGTGCCTGCCGACGACCGAGACCTTCCGCCGCCTGGCGCACCGGATGGGCCTGCGGGAACCGGCCCTCTACGACTCCGACGAGAGCCTCGCCGAACAACTGCTGGCGTCGGACCACCCGTGGATGGCGGGCGTCACGCTGGACCGGCTCCGCAAGGAGGGGTTCGTGCGCATGTCGGTCCCGGACCCGTTCCTGCCGTACGCCGACGGCTTCCCCACTCCGTCCGGGCGGTTCGAGTTCCGCTCGTCCGCCGCGGGGCTCGCCGGCTACGTCCCGCCCGCGGAGGTCGCCGACGAGGAGCGGGCCGGGAGGTACCCCCTCGCCCTGGTCTCGGCCGCGTCCCACGAGTTCCTCAACACCCAGTTCGCCAACAACCCGGAGTTGAGGCGCCGCTCGGGCGGACTCGCCGTCCGCCTCCACGAGGACGACGCGCGGGCGCGGGGCCTGGTCGACGGGCAGCGCGTCGTGGTCGGCAACGAGCGGGGATCCTTCGAGGCCGTCCTGAAGATCACCGATGAGGTCCGCCCCGGCGTCGCGGCGACGGGCAAGGGCCACTGGGCCAAGCTCTCCGGCGGCTCCAACGCCAACGCCGTGGTCGACGAGCGCGCCACCGACCTCGGCGGCGGCCCCGTCTTCCACGACACCCGCGTGGAGGTCACCGCCCTGCCGGCGCCACCGCCGCCGGCCGGGTGAGCGGGAGGCGGTACTCCGTGGATGACCGCCGCGAGACGGCGGCGTCAGCGGAGGCGGCCGGCGGTGTGGAGGTGGTCGAAGATGATCTGGTCGACCGGGGCCACGCGGGGCCGGTCGGCGTAGGTCAGCCAGGCGACCTCCGCGATCTCGCTGCTGGGGGTCGGCTCGCCCCGGTGCTCGGCGGTGTAGCAGGTCATCTGGACGGTGACGCCTTCGGCGTGGCCGTGCGCCTGGGCCCGGAAGGTGCCGAGGTGCGCGGCGGTGGCGGGGACGATCGCGACGGCGAGCTCCTCGTCGATCTCCCGGACCAGGGTGTCGACGTCGGTCTCGCCGGGTTCGCGCTTGCCGCCGGGGAGGTAGTAGACGTCCTTGCCCCGCGAGCGGGTGCCGAGGATCCTGCCGCCGTCGAGATGGATCCAGGCGATCTTGTCGATGAAGGTGCTCACCGCCCCATCCTGCCGGGCCGCGGCTTTCCGCGAGGGCGGGAAACGTGATCTTTGTGAGCGGTACGGTGTGGCCTGGAGGGATCGATGACGTTTCAGGCCGATACCGGCGCCGTGCTCGACCGCGCCAGGAGGTACGAGCCAGGGGTGCCAGTCCGGCGACCGGCCGAGCAGCACGTAGGCCCACAGGGCGGTGAGGGCGACGGTCGCCGACAGGACCGCGGCGGCCGCGGGGGCGCGGCGGCGCTCCCACAGCAGCGCGGCGCCCGTCCCGGTGAGCGCGGCGATCGCGGGGGCGAGCGCGACGGTGTAGTACTCGTGGAAGATGCCCTGCATCCAGCTGAAGATCGCGGCGGTGAGCAGGAGCCATCCGCCCCACAGCGCCAGGGCGGCGCGGGCGGGGTCGGTGCGGGGCGCGCGGCGCGTGGCCCACAGCCCGGCGGCGAGCAGGACGAGCGCGGCGGGCAGCAGCCAGGAGATCTGGCCGCCGGTGACGGGCCCGAACATGCGGCCCCATCCGGCGTCCTGGTCGAGGTTGCCGAGGCCGCCGGTCTCCTCGCCGTTGAGGCGTCCGAGCCCGTTGTAGCCGAGGGCCAGTTCCAGGACGGAGTCGTGCTGTGATCCGCCGATGTAGGGGCGGGCGGAGGCGGGCACCAGCGCGACGGCCGCGACCCACCACCCGGCCGAGGCGAGCAGCACTCCCCCGGCGGCGGTCAGCTGCCACAGCCGGCGCCGCCAGGGCGCGGGCGCGGCGAGCAGGTAGACCAGCGCGAACACCGGGACGACCAGGAACGCCTGGAGCATCTTGGCCAGGAACCCGGTTCCGGTGCAGGCGGCGGCGAGCAGCAGCCACCGGGTGCCCGCGCTCTCCTGGGCGCGCAGCGCCGCGTAGGCGCCGCAGGTCAGCAGCAGCACCAGCAGGGCGTCGGGGTTGTTGAACCGGAACATCAGCGCGGCCACCGGCGTCAGGGCGAGCGCGGCGCCGGCGAGCAGGGCCGCCCAGGCGGGGAAGCGGCGGCGGACGGCCGCATGCAGGACCGCGACGGTCGCGACGCCCATGAGGGCCTGCGGGACGAGGATGCTCCAGGCGTTGACGCCGAACAGCCGGGCGGTCAAGGCCATCGGCCACAGCGCGGCGGGCGGTTTGTCGACGGTGATGGCGTTGGCGGCGTCGGAGGAGCCGAAGAAGAACGCCTTCCAGCTGGTGGCGCCGGCCTGGACGGCGGCGGAGTAGAACGCGTTGGCCCAGCCGGACGCGCCGAGTCCCCAGATGTAGGCGACGCCGGTCGCGGTGAGCAGGGCCAGCAGCGCGGGCCGGGCCCAGGCGGGGTCGGCGGCGGGGCCGCGCAGCAGCCGCCGCGGGAGGCCGCCCCGCC
>NZ_JBEZJP010000323.1:0-9666 GCF_040653175.1 Actinomadura sp. NPDC048032 | reverse complement strand
GTCGCCGCCGCCGAGGCCGTCACCGGCCCGCTCTCCTGAAGGAGTCCCACATGTCCGGTCCCCGTCCCGTCCGCGCCCCGCGCGGCACCTCGCTGACCGCCGCCAAGGGGTGGCCGCAGGAGGCCGCACTGCGCATGATCCAGAACAATCTCGACCCCGAGGTCGCCGAGCACCCCGACGAGCTGGTCGTCTACGGCGGGTCGGGGAAGGCGGCCCGGAGCTGGGACGCCTTCGACGGCATCGTCCGGTCGCTGTCCGACCTGGAGGGGGACGAGACGCTGCTCGTCCAGTCCGGCAAGCCGGTCGGGATCTTCCAGACGCACGAGTGGGCGCCGCGCGTGCTCATCGCGAACTCCAACCTCGTCCCGCAGTGGGGCACGTGGGAGGAGTTCCGCCGCCTGGAGTCGCTCGGCCTGACGATGTTCGGCCAGATGACCGCCGGGTCGTGGATCTACATCGGGACGCAGGGCATCCTGCAGGGCACCTACGAGACGTTCGCCGCCGTCGCCGAGAAGCGGTTCGGCGGCACCCTCGCCGGGACGATCACCCTGACCGCCGGGCTCGGCGGGATGGGCGGCGCGCAGCCCCTCGCCGTCACGATGAACGGCGGCGTCGCGATCTGCGTCGAATGCGACCCGTCCCGGATCGAGCGGCGGGTCGAGCACCGCTACTGCGACGTGCGGGCGGGCTCGCTGGACGAGGCGCTGCGGCTCGCCGAGGAGGCGAAGGCCGAACGCAGGCCGCTGTCGGTCGCGGTGCTGGGCAACGCCGCCGACATCGTCCCCGAACTGCTGCGGCGCGGCGCCCCGATCGACATCGTCACCGACCAGACCAGCGCGCACGACCCGCTCGCCTACCTGCCGCGGGGCGTCGCGTTCGAGGACATGGCCGCCGAGCGCGACAAGGACCGCGACGGGTTCATCGCCAAGGCCCGCGCGTCGATGGCCGTCCACGTCGAGGCCATGGTCGGCTTCCAGGACGCGGGCGCCGAGGTGTTCGACTACGGCAACTCCATCCGGGGCGAGGCGCAGCTCGCCGGGTACGCGCGCGCGTTCGCGTTCCCCGGGTTCGTGCCCGCCTACATCCGGCCGCTGTTCTGCGAGGGCAAGGGGCCGTTCCGGTGGGCGGCGCTGTCGGGCGACCCGAAGGACATCGCCCGCACCGACCAGGCGATCCTCGACCTGTTCCCCGACAACGAGCCGCTGACCCGGTGGATCCGGATGGCGAAGGAGAAGGTCCACTTCCAGGGCCTGCCGTCGCGGATCTGCTGGCTCGGCTACGGCGAGCGCGACAAGGCGGGCGAGGTGTTCAACGACCTGGTCGCGCGCGGTGAGATCAGCGCGCCGATCGTGCTCGGCCGCGACCACCTCGACTGCGGCTCGGTCGCCAGCCCGTACCGGGAGACCGAGGGCATGAAGGACGGGTCGGACGCGATCGCCGACTGGCCGCTGCTGAACGCCATGCTCAACACCTCCTCCGGTGCGACGTGGGTGTCGATCCACCACGGCGGCGGCGTCGGCATCGGCCGCTCCATCCACGCCGGCCAGGTCTGCGTCGCCGACGGCACGGCCCTCGCCGGGGAGAAGCTCCGGCGCGTCCTGACCAACGACCCCGGCACCGGCGTCATGCGGCACGTCGACGCCGGCTACGAGCGGGCGGCCGAGGTCGCGGACGAGCGCGGCGTGCGCATCCCCATGCGGCCATGAGCTTCGAGGAGATGTGGGCGGAGCTGCTGCCCGTCGGGAGGGACGCGGCGACCGGCGGCTACCACCGGTTCGCGTGGACGCCGCCGGAGCTGGAGTGCCGCGCCTGGTTCGCCGACGAGGCCCGCCGCCGCGGCCTCGACCTCGAGCACGACCCCAACGGGAACACGGTCGCCTGGTGGTACCCGGAGGACGGGACCCGCACGGGCGCCGTCCTGACCGGCAGCCATCTCGACTCCGTTCCCGGCGGGGGAGCGTTCGACGGGCCGCTCGGCATCGTGTCGGCGTTCGCGGCGGTCGACCTGCTCCGCGAGCGCGGCGTCCGGCCGGCCCGGCCGATCGGGATCGCGGCGTTCGCCGAGGAGGAGGGCGCGCGGTTCGGGGTGGCGTGCCTCGGCTCCCGGCTGCTGGCCGGGGCGATCGACCCGGCCCGGGCGCGCGGCCTCACCGACGCCGACGGGCACACGTTCGCCGAGGTCGTCCACAACGCCGGGCTCGACCCGCACGCGATCGGCCCGGACGAGGACCTGCTCGGGCGGATCGCCTGCTACGTCGAGCTGCACGTCGAGCAGGGCAGGGCGCTGGACGTGCCGGTCGGCGTCGCGAGCGCGATCGTGCCGCACGGCCGGTGGCGGTTCGACTTCGCGGGCGAGGGCAACCACGCCGGGACGACCGGGCTGCCCGACCGGCGCGACCCGATGCTGCCGTTCGCGCGCATGGTCATCGCCGCGCGGGAGGCCGCCGAGCGCAACGGGACCGTCGCGACGGTCGGGAAGGTCCGGGTCGAGCCGAACGGCGTGAACGCGATCCCGTCGGCGGTCACCGCCTGGCTGGACGCCCGGGGCCCCGCCGACGACGCCGTCCGCCGGACGGTGCTGGAGGTCGACGAGGCCGCGCGGGTCGCGGCGCGCCCGCACCGGGTGAGCGTCGACCTCGCCGAGGAGTCCTACACCGAGATCGTCGACTTCAACCTGGCGCTGCGCGACCGGGTCGGGTCGGCGCTCGGCGGCGTCCCCGTCCTGCCGACCGGCGCCGGCCACGACGCGGGCGTCCTGTCGGCGCGGCTGCCGACCGCGATGCTGTTCGTGCGGAACCCGAGCGGGGTGTCGCACGCGCCTGAGGAGTTCGCCGAGCCGTCCGACCGCCTGGCCGGGGTCGAGGCCCTCGCCGCGGTACTGGACGACCTGGCGCGGGGGTAGGGATTCCGTTATGCAGTGGCATGCCCAGTTCGCCTGGCTAGGCGACGGCGTCGCGGCCGACGTGCTCATCGAGGCCGACGGCGAGCGGATCACACGCGTCACCCCCGGGGTCCCGGCGGCGCCGGGCGCCCCGCACCTCCCCGGCCTCACCCTGCCGGGCCTCGCCAACGCCCACTCCCACGCGTTCCACCGCGCGCTGCGCTCCCGCGTCCAGGCGCACTCCGGGACGTTCTGGACGTGGCGCGAGCAGATGTACCAGGTCGCCGACCGGCTCGACCCGGACTCCTACCGGGCGCTGGCGACCGCGGTGTTCGCCGAGATGGCCCTCGCGGGGATCAGCTGCGTCGGCGAGTTCCACTACCTGCACCACCGTCCGGGCGGCGCCCCCTACGGGGACCCGAACGCGATGGGCGAGGCGCTGATCGCCGCCGCGTCCGACGCGGGCATCCGCATCACCCTCCTCGACGCCTGCTACCTGACCGGCGGCATCGGCCGGCCGCTCGCCGGGCCGCAGCTGCGGTTCGGGGACGGCACCGCGGGCGACTGGGCGCGGCGCGTCGACAGCCTGCACGAGCAGACCGGAAAGGCGGGACGGTCCCACGCCCGCGTCGGCGCCGCGATCCACTCCGTCCGGGCCGTGCCGCGCGAGCAGCTGCGCGCCGTCGCCTCGTGGGCGCGGGAGCGCCGCGCGCCGCTGCACGTCCACCTGTCCGAGCAGCCCGCCGAGAACCGCGACTGCCAGGACGCCTACGGCATGACGCCGACCCGCCTGCTCGCCGAGGCCGGGGCGCTCGGCGCGCTCACCACGGCCGTGCACGCCACGCACCTGTCCGAGGACGACATCGGCCTGCTCGGGGCGACGATGACCGGCGTGTGCATGTGCCCGACCACCGAACGGGACCTCGCCGACGGCATCGGCCCCGCCCGCGCCCTGGCGGACGCGGGCTCCCCGATCTGCCTCGGCTCCGACCAGCACGCCGTCGTCGACCTGTTCGAGGAGGCCCGCGCGGTCGAGCTGGACGAGCGGCTCCGCACCCGCGTCCGGGGCCACTGGACGGCCGGCGAGCTGCTCGCCGCCGCCACCTCGGGCGGCCACTCCGGGCTCGGCTGGCCCGAGGCGGGACGGCTGGAGCCCGGCGCCTACGCCGACCTCGTCACCGTCGCCCTCGACTCGGTCCGCACCGCCGGCGCGGGCCCGGACCACGCCGCCGAGGCCGCCGTGTTCGCCGCCACCGCCGCGGACGTGCGGCACGTCGTCGTCTCCGGCCGCCAGATCGTCCACGACGGCCGGCACCTGCTGGTCGAGGACGTCCCCGGCGCGCTGGCCCGCTCCATCGCCTCCGCCGCCGCGGACCCGCCCCGTGAGATCCTTCGCCGATGAGCACGGTCATCACCAACATCGGAGAGCTCGTCACCAACGACCCCGCCGTCCCCGATCGCCAGGGCGGCGGCCTGGCCGTCGTCCGCGACGCCGCGCTGGTGATCGAGGACGGCGCGGTCGCGTGGACGGGCCCGTCCTCCTGCGCGCCCGCCGCCGACGAGTCGTTCGACGCCGCCGGGCGGGCGGTGCTGCCCGGCTTCGTGGACTCCCACGCCCACCTGGTGTTCGCCGGTGAGCGCGCCGAGGAGTTCGCCGCCCGCATGAGCGGCGAGAAGTACGCCGCGGGCGGCATCCGCACGACCGTCGAGCGCACCCGCGCCGCGTCCGACGACGAGCTGCGCGCCAACGTGCGCCGCCTCGTGGACGAGATGGCGCGGCAGGGCGTCACGACCGTGGAGTGCAAGTCCGGCTACGGCCTCACGGTCGAGCAGGAGGCGCGCGCCGTGCGCATCGCCGCCGAGTACGCCGACGAGGTCACCTACCTGGGCGCCCACGTCGTCCCCGCCGAGTACGCGGGCGACGCCGCCGGGTACGCGCACCTCGCCGCCACCGACATGCTCGCCGCCTGCGCCCCGCACGCCCGGTGGGTGGACGTCTTCTGCGAGGAGGGCGCCTTCGACGCCGACCAGGCCCGGGAGGTCCTCACGGCGGGCGTCAAGGCCGGCCTGTCGCCGCGCCTCCACGCGAACCAGCTCACGCAGGGGCCCGCCGTTCGGCTGGCGGTCGAGCTGGAGGCCGCTTCCGCCGACCACTGCACGTTCCTCAGCGACGCCGACGTGGACGCGCTGGCGTCGTCCCGGACGGTCGCGACGCTTCTGCCCGGCGTCGAGTTCTCGACCCGCCAGCCCTACCCGGACGCCCGCCGCCTCCTGGACGCCGGAGCCACCGTCGCCCTCGCCACCGACTGCAACCCCGGGTCCTGCTACAGCTCCAGCATGGCGTTCTGCATCGCCGTGGCCGTCCGCGACATGCGCATGACGCCCGCCGAGGCGGTCTGGGCGGCGACCGCGGGCGGCGCCCGGGCCCTGCGCCGCACCGACGTGGGGCACCTGGCGCCCGGCGCCCGCGCCGACGTCCACGTCCTCGACGCCCCGTCCTACATCCACCTCGCATACCGCCCGGGCGTACCCCAGACCTACGCCGTGTGGAAGCAGGGCCGTCGGGTAGAGGGCCTCCTGTAGTCGACTGTGGAGGCCCCTAGATGGCGGAGTTCCTGACGGACATCAAGACCCTGCGCGAGCGTGCTCGGCAGGAGATCGACAAAGGCCCGATCACCGAGGCGTACGGGGCGGACGTCCAGCGCGTGATCCAGGTCTGCAACGAGGCCCTGGCCACGGAGATCGTGTGCGTGCTGAGGTACAAGCGGCACTACTACACGGCCACCGGCATCCACGCCGAGACCGTCGCGAGCGAGTTCCTCCAGCACGCGGCCGAGGAGCAGCAGCACGCCGACATGCTGGCCGAGCGGATCGTCCAGCTCGGCGGCGAGCCCGACTTCTCCCCGGACACCCTCACCACCCGCGCGCACGCCGAGTACAACGCCAGCCTCGACCTCGTCGAGATGCTCAAGGAGGACCTGGTGGCGGAGCGGATCGCCATCGCGTCCTACACCGAGATCATCCAGTGGCTCGGCGACGGCGACCCCACCACCAAGCGCGTCTTCGAGCAGATCCTCGCGCAGGAGGAGGAGCACGCCGACGACCTGCGCGGCTTCCTGGAGCGCTTCCCGAAGTCCTAGCCGGGCAGATAGCGCCGGGCGGCCCTCACGAGGGGGGCCCGCCCGGCGCTGACGTAGTCGGTCGAGACGGCCTCGGCGACGAAGAGGGTGTGGTCGCCCGCCTCGACGGTCTGGCGGGTCTCGCACTCCAGGGCCGAGACGCCCCTGTCGGGGACGAGGGCGCCGGAGTGCTCGCCGCGGTGGTGCGGCTCGCTCGCCAGCAGGATGCGCGCGCTCGGGCGTCCCTCGGCGGCGAACCGGCCGGCCAGGGCGCGCTGGTCCGCGGACAGGATCGTCGCGGCCCAGCGCGGGCTCCGGCCGAGCACCTCGGTGAGGTAGGACGAGGACGCCACGCTCGCCAGCACCATCGGCGGATCCAGCGACACCGACATGAACGAGGTGATCGTGGTGCCGAGGTCGTCGCGGCCGTCGCGGACGGTCAGCACGACCACGCCGGTGGCGAAGGCCGCGACGGCCTCGACGAAGTCGGCGCTCAGCGGATCTCCCAGGCGCCGGGCAGGGTGAGCGGGCCCGCGGAGGGCAGGCCGAGCCGCGCGGCGAGCCCGCCGAGGGAGCCCCACCCGTCGAAGCGCGCGGACGCGGCGGTGCGGTCCTCGCTGGACTCCGGCGGGCGCAGCCGCTCCAGCGGCGAGGTGTGCGGGTAGATCCGGACCGGCGCGTCGGAGGCCATGCCGGCCTTCTTGCGGGCGAGGTCGAGGGCGAGGTCGATGCCGCCGAGCTCGTCGACGAGGCCGCGCTCGCGCGCGTCCGCGCCCGTCCAGACCCGGCCCCGGGCCAGCTCGTGGACGCGCTCGCGGGACAGGTCGCGGCCCTCGGCGACCTTCGCGGTGAAGTCGTCGTAGATCCGGTCGAGGGAGGCGTTGACGCGCTCCCACTCGGAGTCGCTGAAGTCCTTGGTGGCGCTGAACATGCGCGCGTGGTCGCCGTCGGCGACCGAGCCGAGGCCGACGCCGACCCGCTCCAGCAGGTCGTTGACCACGGCCTTGCCGACCACGACGCCGATCGAGCCGGTGATGGTCCCGGGCTGCGCGACGATCGTGTCGGCGGCCATCGAGACGTAGTAGCCGCCGGACGCGGCGACGTTGCCCATGGAGACGATCACGGGCTTGCCGGCGCGGCGGGCGAGGACGACCTCGCGCCAGATCGAGTCGGAGGCGACGGCGGAGCCGCCCGGGCTGTTGACGCGGAACACGATCGCCTTGACCCGGTCGTCCTTCACGGCGGCGCGGAACGCGGCGCCGATCGTGTCCGAGCCCATCGCGGGCCCCGAGTTCGGGAGCGGGCCGCCGCGGCCGCTGCGGCCGAGCCGGATCGGCCCCTGCCCGTTGATGAAGGCGACGACGTCCTGCTTGCCGGGCTGCGGGAGGCGGTTGGCCAGGCCGTGCGCGCGGTTGTAGCGGGAGACGTAGCGCAGCTGCGCCTCCTCGCCGAACTCCTTCCGCAGGCCGCCGTAGATCTCGTCGCGGTAGGCGAGGCCGTCGACCAGGCCCTCCTCCAGCGCCTCGGCGGCCAGCAGCGGGCCGCGGTCGGTGAGCTCGCGGACCTTCTCCTCCGCCAGGCCGCGGGAGGCGGCGATCCCTGCGGTGATCTGCTCGCCGAGCGAGGTGACGAGGCGCTGCGACGACTCCTCGTGCTCGGGCGTGTAGGTCTTCTCCATGAACGTGTTCGCCATGGTCTTGTACTCGTAGCGCTTGGCGAACCGCGGCCGCACGCCCGCCTTCTCCAGCGCGCCGGCGAAGAACGGCTCCTCGATCGCGACGCCGGTGAGCCCGACCTCGCCGGTGGGCTGCAGGTAGACCTTGTCGAACCCGGTGGCCAGGTAGAACGGGACGGTTCCTCGGCCTCCCTCGCCGAACGTCTCGGCCCAGGCGACGGTGTGCTTGCCCGCGTCCCGCAGGCTCTGCACGGCCTCGCGCAGTTCCTGGGCGAGCGCCAGCCCGACGGTGCCGCTGACCTTCACGACGAGGGCGCGCACCCGGCTGTCGGAGCGGGCGCGGCGCAGCCCGTCCAGGACGTCCCGCAGGCCCGGCCGGCGCATGGACAGCAACGCCGAGACGGGGTCGGCGGGCGCGGTCTCGACGATGCCCTCGGTGAGGTCGAGCTCCAGGATCAGCGGGGCCGTCCGCCGGTCGCGGGCCTGTTTGATCACGTTGACGACTGTGCCGGGATCCACCATGGGCCCAGCCTATGCGCTCGCCGGGCGCCGTTCCCGCCGCCCGGGCGGGCCCGGGCCGGGCGGGACGGGGTCAGCGGGCGAACGCCTTGTTGGGGATCACGCCGGCCGACGCCTGGGCGACCGGGCGGCCGCGCCCGTCGGCGACCACCGCGTTGGAGACCATGCGGGTGGCGCCGGGGTGCACGCACGTCCCGGTCACCGTGTAGGTCTCGTCCGCCCGGACGCCGCGCAGGTAGTCGACGTTCAGGTTGAGGGTGAGCATCGGCATGAAGTGCTCGCAGGTGCTGCTCGCCGCGAGGCAGACCGCGTTGTCGAGGATCATCGCGATGTAGCCGCCGTGCACCGTGCCGCCGGGGTTGCAGAGCCGTTCGCCCGGCGTCCACTCGATGACGACCCGGCCCGGTTCGGCGGAGGCGATGTCCTGCCCGATGTAGTCGTTGATGTCGGAGATCTGCGGGAACCGTCCGTCCGCCATCGCCCGGATCAGCTCGGCGCCCGACAGGGTGTTCCACAGGTCCTGGGGGGTCGCCTCGACGCTCAACTCGCTCTCCTTGATCAGGGTGACCCCCGAATCGTATTCGGCGAGGCGGGTGAGGGCACTGTGCCCTTCGTCACGGGCTCGCGGCGCTATCGTCGGACGCATGGGAGACGGCGACGGCTGGGCCGGTTGCGACTTGGGGCACACGCACTGGGGACGGTTCGGCGCCGCGGGCCTTCTGGCCTACCACCGCGACTCCTCCGGCCAGACGTGGGTGCTGCTCCAGCAGCGCGCGTGGTGGGGCCTCGGCGGCGGGACGTGGGGCATGTTCGGCGGCGCGCTGCACAGCCACGAGGACGTCGTCACCGGCGCGCTGCGCGAGACGTCCGAGGAGTGCACGCTCGACACGGCGACGGTCCGCGTCCACGGGACGAGCGTGGAGGACCACGGCGGATGGTCGTTCACCTCGGTCGTGGGCTCGCTGCCGGAGCGCGCGCACGTGCTGCCCGCGTCGCGGGAGACGCGCGGGGCCGAGTGGGTGCGCGAGGAAGAGGTCACCGGCCGCAAGCTGTTCGAACCGTTCGCGCGGTGCTGGCCCCGCGTGCGGGAGGCGATGCGGGGGGTCGTCCTCGTCGTGGACGCGGCGAACGTCGTGGGCGCCCGCGCCGACGGCTGGTGGAAGGACAGGGCGGGCGCGAACGCGCGGCTCCGCGACGACCTGAAGCGCCTCGACGGCGGCGTGCGCGGCCTGCCGAGCGGCCTGTTCCCCTACGACCGCTGCTTTCCGGAGGTCGTCCTGGTCGTCGAGGGCGCGGCGCGGAGCGTCGCCGACGAGCCGGTCGACGGCCTGCGGGTCGTGGCCGCGCCCGGCAGCGGCGACGACGCGATCGTCGACCTCGTCCGGCGGGGCGCCCCGGACACATCCACCGGCTCACGGGGGTGGAGGACGCCAGCGTCTCGATCCACGCCTACTCGCCGCCGCTGTGGCGGC
>NZ_JBEZJP010000322.1:0-9715 GCF_040653175.1 Actinomadura sp. NPDC048032 | reverse complement strand
TGACGACATCACCTCAGAACACACGCGGGCGCCGGGGCGACCGGGGCCGCGGACGCCGCGCCGTTGGCGGACCTGCGGGGACGGCGTCTGGTCGTCCCCTCCTTCACTCCGTAGCCGACGAGGACGGGCGTGCGCTTCGGCGGCTCCTGCGGCGACACCATGCCGGGCTCGTTGACGGTCGGGACGCCCTCCTCGCGGAGCGCGGCCGCCTGCGCCGGGGGCTCGGACACGGGCGTCGCCACGCCGCCCTCGCCGCCCGGGTCCACCGCGATGATCGGGACCCCGACGTCCACGGTCTGCCCCTCGGTGACCATGAGCTCGGTCACCACGCCCTCGAACGGGCAGGGCAGCTCCACGATCGCCTTCGCCGTCTCGATCTCGACGATGGTCTGGTTCACCTCGACGGTGTCGCCGGGCTGCACGTGCCACTTGACGATCTCGGCCTCGGTCAGGCCCTCGCCCACGTCGGGCAGTTTGAACAGTTTGGGCTGGCTCACCGGCGTCACCACGCGAAGGTCCGGTCGACCGCGTCCAGGATGCGGTCGAGGTCGGGCAGGTAATGGTCCTCGATGCGGGACGGCGGGTACGGGGTGGAGAACCCGCCGACGCGCAGCACCGGCGACTCCAGCCGGTAGAAGCACTTCTCGGTGATCCGGGCGGCCAGCTCGGCGCCGTACCCGTTGAACACGGGCGCCTCGTGGACGACGACGCAGCGTCCCGTCCGGTTCACCGAGTCGGTCACCGTGCCGATGTCGAGCGGGTTCAGCGAGCGCAGGTCGATGACCTCCAGCTCCCGCCCCTCCTCGGCGGCGGCCCCGGCCGCCTCCAGGCACGTCTTCACCGCCGGCCCGTAGGCGAGCAGCGTCGCGTGCTCGCCCGGCCGCACGACCGCGGCCCGGTGCAGCGGCGTCCAGTCGGCGGGGTCGGCGTCGGTGTCGACCTCCGCCTTGTCCCAGTAGCGGCGCTTCGGCTCGAAGAAGACCACGGGGTCGGGGGAGGCGATCGACTGCTGGATCATCGAGTAGGCGTCCAGCGGGTTCGAGCACGCCACCACGCGCAGCCCGGCGGTGTGCGTGAAGTACGCCTCGGGCGACTCGGAGTGGTGCTCGACCGCGCCGATGCCGCCGCCGCACGGGATCCGGACGACGACCGGCAGCTCCAGCGCGCCGAGCGAGCGCATCCGCATCTTCGCCAGCTGCGTGATGATCTGGTCGGCGGCGGGGAACACGAACCCGTCGAACTGGATCTCCACCACGGGCCGGTAGCCGCGCAGCGCCAGCCCGATCGCCGTCCCGACGATGCCGGACTCGGCGAGCGGGGTGTCGATGACCCGCTCCTCGCCGAAGTCCTTCTGCAGGCCGTCGGTGATGCGGAAGACGCCGCCGAGCTTGCCGACGTCCTCGCCCATGACCAGGACCTTGGGGTCGTTCTCCATGGCCTTGCGCAGGCCCACGTTGAGGGCCTTGCCGAGGGTCAGGGTGCTCACTTCGCCTCCTCCTCGAACGACGCCAGGTAGGCGGCGAACTGCTCCTGCTCCTCGGTCATCAGCGGATGCTCTTCCCCGTACACGTGGTCGAACATCGACAGGGGCTCCGGGTCGGGAAGCGCCAGGCACGCCTCACGCAGCTCCCTGGTGATCTGCTTGGCCTCGTCCTCCACCTTCTGGAAGAACCCCGCGTCGGCCATGTCGCCGCGCACCAGGTACGCCTTGACGCGCTCGATCGGGTCCTTGAGCTTCCACGCCTCTTCCTCGGTCTTCAGCCGGTAGCGCGTGGGGTCGTCGGTCGTGGTGTGGGCGCCCATCCGGTAGGTGTACGCCTCGACGAGCGTGGGGCCCTGGCCGGTTCTGGCGTTCTCCAGGGCCTTCTTGGTGACGGCCAGACAGGCGAACACGTCGTTGCCGTCCACGCGGATGCCCGGGAAGCCGAAACCCTGCGCGCGCTTGTAGAGAGGGATCCTGGACTGCCGTTCGAGGGGCTCGGAGATGGCCCACTGGTTGTTCTGGCAGAAGAACACGATCGGCGCGTTGAAGACCGAGGCGAACACGAAGGACTCGTTCACGTCGCCTTGGGACGTCGCTCCGTCCCCGAAGTAGGCGATCGTGGCGCCGGCGGACGGGGTGCCGAGCACGCCGTCCCTCTGGACGCCCATCGCGTACCCGGTCGCGTGCAGTGTCTGGCTGCCGATCACGACGGTGTACAGGTGGAAGCCGTGCTCCTTCGGGTCCCACCCGCCGTGGTTGATGCCCCGGAACATGCCGAGCAGCTTCAGCGGCTCCACGTCCCGGCACCAGGCGACGCCGTGCTCCCGGTACGTCGGGAACACCATGTCGTTGGCGGACGCCGCCCGACCGGAGCCGATCTGCGCCGCCTCCTGCCCGAGCAGCGACGCCCAGAGGCCGAGCTCGCCCTGCCGGGTGAGGGCCACGGCCTCCTGGTCGATCCGCCGCACGATCACCAGGTCGCGGTACAGGCCGCGCACGTCCTCGGCGCCGAGGTCCAGCGGGTAGTCCGGGTGCTCGATCCGCTCGCCCTCGGGGGTGAGCAGCTGGACGAGTTCGGGCTCGGCGGCCTTCGGGGTGTCGGGCGCGCCGCGCACGGAGTCGATCGTCATCGATGACACTCCTCGTTCGGGGCCGTCGCGCGGGGTCGCCGCGCGGTCGGCCGATGTCGACGGCCCGCCCCCGGTAAGGGACAAAAGCCGCAACACCATCGTGGCAGACATCACACCCTGCGATGCAAGCCCCCGCCACCGCGATGCGAGTCCCGCCACCAGAGGTCCTACCCCCGGCCCTACCCCGCGATCCGGGCGTGACGCACGTTACGTCCGCTGTCCCTCATGTCCGGATCGCCCGGCTCGCTACTCCCGGGAGAGGGCCCGCGTGGCGCCCGCGGCGACCGTCAGGCCGAGGAGCAGCCCCGCCGCGACGATGAAGTTCGCGATCCACTGGTAGACGCCCTTGGGCGCGAACTCCATCTCCTGGCCGAGGCTGCCGATCGGCAGGAGGAGGTCGAGCGTGTAGAAGAACGCGTTGAAGTGCGGCTTGTGGCCGTCGTCCAGGACGTCCGGCCGGTGGACCGAGAAGACGATCGTCCCGAAGGCGAGCAGGCCGATCAGCCAGCTCGCGGCGCGGAACGGGCGGTAGCCGTAGCCGACCAGCACGTCCTGGAACCAGCCGACGATCTTGCGGGGGAGGCCCTGCGTCCGGCGCCGGTCCCGGGCCTTGGCGAGCAGGACGGAGCGGCCGTCGGCGTCCAGGCCGAGGGAGCGGTAGGTCTGCGCGAGCCGCTCGTAGGGCTGGGGGGCGTAGCCGTCGGTGTCGCGGCGCAGCCACGCCAGCCGCTCGCGGGCGGTGAGCGGCGGTTCGAGGGTCTCGTACTGGAGGCCGTCGAGCTGGAGGCGCTCCGGCCAGGACGCGGCGTCGTCGCGCAGCAGGTTGACGCGCGCGTAGGACAGGTCCGCGGTCCCCTTGATCGGCTCGGCGGTGCGCATCAGCAGCTCCTCGGCCTGGAGGCGCTGCAGGCCGAGCGCGGTCCCCTCGTCGTGGAGCAGGCGCGCGTCGCGCAGGCTGAGCTGCCCGGTGACGCGGGCCCCGGAGAAGCTGACGGCGCCGACGGCGGTGAACCCGTCCGAGCAGTAGACGTCGGTCTCGACGGCCAGGTCGTCGGCGTTCAGGGCGGTCCGCTTGGGGGCGGCCAGACGGGCGCCGACGAACGACAGGTAGCCGCCGACGCGGGCGCCGCGCAGCCGGACCTCGCCCTCGGCGCTGAACCCGCCGTCGCAGAACACGTTCGCGGCCACGTCCAGGCGGCTGGCGTACAGGGCCGCGCCGGACGGGTTGTACAGCCGCGCGCCCCGGAAGATCAGCTGGCCGCCGACGCGGGCCCCCGGCAGCCGGACCTCGCCGTTGGCGGCGAACCCCTGGTCGCAGTAGACGTTCGCCTCGACCGAGAGGCGGTCGGCGAGCATCGCGTCCCCGCCCGGGTTGGACAGGTGCACGCCCGACAGGTTGAGGATGCCGGTGATGTTCGCCCCGTCCAGCCACAGGCCGCCGTTGACGCGGCTGCCCTCCAGCCACAGGTGGCCGTCCACCCGCGTGCCGGAGGCGATCAGGCCGGGCAGCCGGCAGCGCATCAGGTGGACGCTGTTCATGCTCGCCCAGTACAGGTGGGGCGCCTCGTCGAAGTCGCATCCGGTGAGCGCCAGCGGGACCCGGACCTCCGCGTGCCCGAGGTTCAGCGCGCCGGTGATGCGGGCGCCGCCGAGCCGCACCGCGGCGACCTGGCCGGGCTCGGCCTCCACCGCGCCCACGAGCAGCGCGACGAGGACCTCTGCCCTGACCATGCGGTCACGTCCCCACCGGTCGGAGCGCGTGATGTCGTCCATCGCCTGGTCGCCGACCGACAGGTCGACGGATTCCCCCTTGGGGAACGCCTCCCAGAGGCGGCGCTCCACGGGGGTGAGGTCCTCGATGTTCATCGGCTGGCTCCGGGGGTGCTGATGGCTCGTGATGGGCCATGGTGCCGTACGCTTCAGGATCGTAAGCAAAAGCGCAGATCAGTGAGGGGGCGACCGTGGCGCGTGTCGTCGTGGACGTCATGCTCAAGCCGGAGATCCTCGACCCGCAGGGGCAGGCGATCGCCCGCAAGCTGCCGCAGATGGGGTTCGACGGGGTCGTGGCCGTCCGGCAGGGCAAGCGGTTCGAGGTGGAGCTGGAGGGGGACGCCGACGAGGCGGCCCTGGAGAAGGTCGGCAAGATCGCCGAGACGCTGCTGGCGAACCCGGTCATCGAGAACTACGAGGTTCACGTTCTGTAACCGTCCGGGCGCGTGGCCGGGACCGGCCCGCCGCCCGAACCGGCGGGCGAACGCCGCCGGTTTCCGGTCGTGACATGGCCCGTTCCAATCCGCGGGCCCGCGACTGTGGCGATTACGGAAGTTTCCTCCGGGGAAGTGTTAGCTGCGTTGAGTCGTCGAGCACGCTCCGGGACCGGGGGCACGGTCGGGACGCCCGGAGCATGACACGAGGTGTCCGGGTGGATATGAGGTTCTCGCTCGCGCTGCCGCGCGACGCGATGAGCATCCCGGTGGTCCGCCGGGTGACGGGCGAGGCCCTGCGCGGCCTCGGCGTCGCCGAGGACTGCGTCGACGACCTCCTGGTCGCGATCTCCGAGGCGTGCACGAACGTCATCGAGCACGCCCGCGCGAACGGCGACTACGAGGTGACGGGCCACGTGCACGACGGCACCTGCCTGCTCAAGATCATGGACTGGGGTCGCGGACTGCGGTCCGCCCCGCCCGAACCGGGGCCGCTGAGCGAGTCGGGGCGCGGCA
The DNA here is from genome assembly GCF_040653175.1 of Actinomadura sp. NPDC048032. NCBI lineage: Bacteria > Bacillati > Actinomycetota > Actinomycetes > Streptosporangiales > Thermomonosporaceae > Actinomadura > Actinomadura sp. NPDC048032. The sequence goes on along the minus strand of NZ_JBEZJP010000322.1, from coordinate 4,382 downwards.
TCGGGCTCATGCGCGCGCTGGTGGACGACCTGAACATCGACTCCGCGCCCGACCGCGGCACCGTCGTTCACCTGCGAAAGCGGCTGACCTGGAGGGACGGGGCGCTGGTCCGGCGCCTCGACCGCAACCTCATTCCCAACGCCGGGTAGATTGGGACCTGCGCGCGGGGGAATGCGACGCGCATCGGGGTTGATCGGCGGAGGAGATCCCGATCGTCTCGGCCGCACCTCATTTCGGAGGAACAGAACAGATGGACGCTGCCCGGGTTGGGATCATCACCTTCCCAGGTTCCCTTGACGACAAGGACGCCGCACGCGCGGTGCGGCTGGCCGGCGCGGAGCCGGTCGCCCTCTGGCACGGCGACCACGACCTGCAGGGGGTCGACGCCGTCGTCCTGCCCGGCGGGTTCTCCTACGGGGACTACCTGAGGGCCGGGGCGATCGCCCGGTTCGCGCCGCTGATGTCCGAGGTCGTGGCCGCCGCGGGCGCCGGCCTGCCGGTCCTCGGGATCTGCAACGGGTTCCAGGTGCTGTGCGAGTCGCACCTGCTGCCCGGCGCGCTGCTCCCGAACGCGGGGCTGCACTTCGTCTGCCGCGACCAGCGGCTGCGCGTCGAGAACGCCGACACCGCGTGGACCTCCGAGTACCAGGAGGGCCAGGAACTGGTGATCCCGGTGAAGAACCGGGACGGCCGCTACACCGCCGACCGGGAGACGCTGCTCGAACTGGCCGACTCCGGCCGCATCGTCGCCCGCTACCTCGACCTGAACCCGAACGGCTCCCAGGACGACATCGCCGGGATCTGCAACGAGGCCGGCAACGTGGTCGGGCTCATGCCCCATCCCGAGCACGCCGTCGAGTCGCTGACCGGGCCGTCCACCGACGGGCTCGGCTTCTTCACCTCGATCGTCAAGAGACTGGTCAACGCATGAGTGAGCAACGGCCCCACGCTTCCGGAAGGGCTAGGCGGGACGAGGACGAGCCCTCGATGGAGTGGCTCGGCGAGCTCAAGTCCGACGCGGACGACCCGGAGCTCCAGCCCGTCAACCCCGCTGTGACGCAGGGCTTCAAGGCCATCCTCGAAGAGGAGCAGCCCCCCGCCCTGCCCGGCTCCGAGGACCCGGCCGCCGAACCGGCCCCCGGGCCCTTCACCGGGCCCATCCCGGTGCTGAACGACGAACCCGTCCCGGGCCCTGCGCCGTCCCAAGGCGTGCCCGACCAGGAGTTCGCGCGGGCCCTCGAAGAGGAGCGCTCCAGCGGCGACCCCACGTCCACCGTCGCGGACCCGTCGCTCACCGTGCCCGACCTGAGCGCCTTCGCCGCGCCGCCGCCCTCCCGCGGCACGGGCAGCGGCCCGCAGCGCGTGGCCGGTTCTGGCACGGGCCCGCAGCCGGCGGTCGGCCACGGCACGGGCCAGCAGCCCGCCGTGGGCACCGGCACCGGCCCGCAGCCCGCGGTAGGCCAGGGCACCGCCCCGCAGCCCGCGGTCGGCTCGGGCACGGGCCCTCAGCCCGCCGTCGGGCGGGGCACGGGCCCGCAGCCTCTCATCGACCTGAACACGGGCCCGCTGGCGCAAGGCCCGGGCACCGGCCCGCTTCCCCCGGTGGGCCCGGGCACGGGCCCTCAGCCCGCCGTGGGCACCGGTACGGGCCCGCAGCCCGCCGTCGGGCGCGGCACGGGCCCGCAGCCGACCGTCCGCCCGGGAACCGGCCCGCTGCCCGCCATCGGGCAGGGCACGGGCCCCCAGCCCCCGGTCGGCCTCGGCACAGGCCCCCTGCCCGCCGTCCGCCCGGGGACGGGCCCGCTGCCCCGGATCAGTCCGGGAACGGGTCCGCTGCCCGCGGTCGGCTCCGGCACGGGTCCGCAGCCCGCCGTGGGGCGCGGCACCGGCCCGCAGCCCGCCATCGGCTCCGGCACGGGCCCCCTGCCCGCCGTCGGGCGCGGCACGGGCCCGCAGCCCGCCATCGGACGCAGCACCGGCCCGCAGCCCGCGATCGAGGCGCCCGCGCGCTACGACCACGGCACCGACACGGTCGCCGTCGCCGCCGCGTCCCCCGAGCGCCCGCAGCCGTACGCCGAGCTGGGGATGAACGAGGAGGAGTACCAGCGCGTCCGCAACATCCTGGGGCGCCGGCCCACCTCGGCCGAGCTGGCGATCTACTCCGTCATGTGGAGCGAGCACTGCTCCTACAAGAGCTCCAAGGTGCACCTGCGCCAGTTCGGCGACAAGGCCCCCAAGACCGACAAGCTCCTCGTCGGCATGGGAGAGAACGCCGGTGTCGTGGACATCGGCCAGGGCTGGGCCGTCACCTTCAAGGTGGAGTCGCACAACCACCCGTCCTACGTCGAGCCGTACCAGGGCGCCGCGACCGGCGTCGGCGGGATCGTCCGCGACATCATGTCGATGGGGGCGCGCCCCATCGCCGTCATGGACTCCCTGCGCTTCGGCCCGGCCGACGCCGCCGACACCCAGCGCGTCCTGCCCGGCGTGGTCGCCGGCGTGGGCGGTTACGGCAACTCCCTCGGCCTGCCCAACATCGGCGGCGAGACGGTCTTCGACGCCTGCTACGAGCAGAACCCGCTCGTGAACGCCCTGTGCGTCGGCGTGATGAAGCACGAGGACATCAAGCGCGCGGTGGCCCCCGGCCCCGGCAACCAGGTGATCCTGTTCGGCGCCCTGACCGGCCCGGACGGCATCGGCGGCGCGTCCGTCCTCGCCTCGGCCACCTTCGACGAGGAGTCGCACCAGAAGCGGCCGTCGGTCCAGGTGGGCGACCCGTTCATGGAGAAGCTGCTCATCGAGTGCTGCCTGGAGCTGTTCCGCGAGGACCTCGTGGTCGGCATCCAGGACCTCGGCGCCGCCGGCGTGTCGTGCGCCACGACGGAGCTGGCCGCGGCCGGCACCGGCGGCATGCACGTCGACCTCGACGCCGTCCCGCTCCGCGACGAGACGCTCCGCCCTGAGGAGATCCTCATGAGCGAGTCGCAGGAGCGCATGATGGCGGTGGTGGAGCCCGCCAAGGTCGAGCGCTTCATGGAGATCTGCGCGCGCTGGGAGATCCCGGCCACCGTGATCGGTACGGTCACCGACACCCGCCGGCTGGTCATGACGTGGCGGGGCGAGACGATCGTCGACATCCCGCCGGTCACGGCCGCCGACGAGGGCCCCGTCTACAACCGTCCGCTGGCGCCCCCGCACGACCTCGGCGCCCTGCAGTCCGACACCCCGGGCCGGCTCACCCGCCCGTCCAACGGCGACGAGCTGCGCCGGACCGTCCTCTGGCTGGCCGGGTCCCCGAACCTCGCCGGCAAGACGTGGGTGACGTCCCAGTACGACCGGTACGTCCTCGGCAACACCGTCATGGCCATGCCCGAGAACGCCGGCGTCGTCCGCATCGACGACGAGTCGGGCCTCGGCATCGCGCTGTCCCTGGACGGCAACGGCCGCTACACCCGGCTCGACCCGTACGCGGGCGCGCAGCTCGCGCTGTCCGAGGCGTTCCGCAACGTCGCCGCGACCGGCGCGCGGCCCCTGGCCGTCACCAACTGCCTGAACTTCGGCTCCCCGGAGGACCCGGGCGTCATGTGGCAGTTCGCGCAGGCGGTCACGGGCCTGGCGGACGGCTGCCAGTACCTCGGCATCCCCGTCACGGGCGGCAACGTCAGCTTCTACAACCAGACGGGCAACGCCCCGATCAACCCGACCCCGGTCATCGGCGTCCTCGGCGTCCACGATGACGTGCGCCGCCGGGTGAACATGTCGCTGGCCACCGACGGCGCCACGATCGCCCTCCTCGGCGAGACCCGCGAGGAGTTCGGCGGCTCGGAATGGGCGCACGTCGTCTACGGGCACCTGGGCGGCCTGCCGCCGCTGGTCGACCTGAAGGCCGAGGCGGCCCTGGCGTCCGTCATGGTCGCGGCCGTCCGGGACGGGCTGGTCAACGCCGTGCACGACCTCTCCGACGGCGGCCTCTCGCAGACGCTGGTGGAGTCGTGCCTGCGCGGCGGCCTCGGCGCCCGCATCACCCTGCACGGCGACCCGTTCGTCGCGCTGTTCAGCGAGTCGGTGGCCCGCGCCATGGTCGTCGTCCGCCCGGGCGCCGAGTCGCGTCTCGCGGCCTTGTGCGAGTCGGCGGGCGTCCCGGTCAGCCAGATCGGCGTGGCGGGCGGCGACGCCCTGCACGTGACGTCCCGCGGCCCCGAAGGCGACCAGGAGCTGTTCAGCATCGGCCTCTCCGAACTCCGCGAGGCCCACGAACGCATGCTCCCCACCTACGCCGACTGACCCGAGCAGTGAAGGGCGCCCACCGGCCGTCCGCCTGGGCGGCGGCGACTTCGGCCAGGCCGGGCGGGCGCATCCGCCCGGCGGCGGTCATTCCGAAC
>NZ_JBEZJP010000321.1:0-9750 GCF_040653175.1 Actinomadura sp. NPDC048032 | reverse complement strand
CTCGCTGCGCGATCAGATTCTTGCTTCGCTTGAATCTGCCTTCGGACGCGATCGCGACCGTCAGGTTGTCGCGGGGTTGCTGTGGTGGCTTAGGTTGTCGCAGTAGCGGGTGCGGGGTGGCGTGGAGGGCTCGCCTAGCGGCTCGCTACGTGTCAGTTTCTCGCAGGCTCGAAACGTCCTTCGGACCCGATCGCGCCCCGGCGCCAGCGTCCGTGGGCCCTTATGGCGACGGAGGGCTTGACGTCAGGGGGCGTCTCTTAGGCGCTTCAGGGTTTTGATGTCTTCTGCGTGGGGGGCGGGGGCTCGGCCTGGGGTCTCGATGATGAAGGGGACGCCGGCCGTGGCGGGGTGGTGGAAGAGGTCGGCGAAGGGGGACTCGCCTATCTGGCCGGCGCCGATGTTCTCGTGGCGGTCCTTGGCCGAGGCGCAGGCGTCCTTGGAGTCGTTGGCGTGGACCAGCTTCAGGCGGCCCTCGCCCACTGCGGCGACCAGGGCGTCGAGGGTGTCCTTGGCGCCGCCCGGGGCCGCCAGGTCGTGGCCGGCGGCGAAGGCGTGGCAGGTGTCGAAGCAGACGCCGAGCTTCGGGTGGTGGTCGAGGCGCTCGAAGAACGGGGCCAGTTCCTGGACCTTGGCGCAGAGCATGTTGTTCTGGCCCGCCATGGGCTCCAGAAGGAGGTCGGGGCCGTCCTCGGGGATCTCGTCGAGGAGCGGGAGGACGTGCTCGCGGACCTGGGCCATGGCCTCGTCGTAGGTCCGGGTGACGGCGGAGCCGGTGTGGACCACGACGCCGCGGGCGCCGATGGCGCGGCCCCGGGTCAGGGAGTGGCGGACGGCCGCGAGCGACTTCTCGAGCGTCTCCGGGGTGGGGGAGCCGAGGTTGACCAGGTACGGGGTGTGGACGTAGACGGGGATGCCCTCGTCCCGGAGCCTGGCGTCCTCGGCGGGCTTGCCCTCGGGGAGGGCCCAGCCGCGAGGGTTGGAGACGAAGACCTGGACCGCCTCGGCGCCGATCTCGGCGGCGTACTTCAGGCCGCCGGTGGCGAGGCCGCCGGACACGGGAACGTGGGCCCCGACGGGGCTGATGGGTGAGGTCATGGCCCGTTCAGACTAGCCGGTCAGGGGCCCCGGACGATCGTGACGGTGGAGCCGCGCGGGGCCTCGCCGCTGCTGGGCGACTGGAAGCGGACGACGTTGCCGCCGAAGCCCGTCACGTTGACCTGGAAGCCGGAATCCTCCAGCGCCTTCTTGGCCTCGTTGACCCGGCGGCCGGTCAGGTCGGGGACGGGGACGTTCTGGTTGCCGTCGCCGTCGTCGCAGCCGAACTGGAACGGGCCCGCGTCGACGATGCAGTCGCGCTTGTTGACGACGATGGTGACCTTGTCGCCGCGGGAGACGCCGGTGCCCTCGGACGGGTCCTGGCTGACCACCGTGTCGGGGTCCTTGCCGTTCACCTGCTTCTTCTGGACGGTGACGTCCAGGCCCATGGAGCGCAGCTGGTTGGCGGCGGAGTCGCCGTTCTGGCCGAGGAGGCCGGGCATCGACATGCCCGTGGAGACGACGATGGAGACGGGCACGTCGGGGGACTGCTTCTCGCCGGCGTCCGGGTCGGTGCTGATGACGTCGCCCTTGGAGACGGTCTGCGAGGGGGTGCTGCTCGTCCGGCCGACGGTGAAGCCCTTGTCCTCCAGGGTCTTCTTGGCGTCGGCGAGGGACTTGCCTCCGACGTCGGGGACCTCGCGGGGCGTGATGCCCCGGGACGGGGTGAGGGTGACCGTCTGGCCCTTGGCGACGCGGGCCCCGGCGGGCGGGTCGGACTTGGCGACGCCGCCCTTGTGGACGCGGTCGCTGTAGACCGCCTTGGCGGTGCGCACGTCCATGCCGTCGGACTCCAGCTGGTCGCGGGCCTCGGCGACCTTCATCCCGATGATCGAGGAGGGGACGTGCTCGTACTGGCCGGACGTCTGGTACCACACGGCCCAGCCGAGGATGACCGCCGCGACCAGGCCGATGGCGATCAGGACGTAGCGGCCGGTCAGCGCGCCGAGGGCGCGGTCGGTCCTCGTGGGGCGGACGTCGTGCCGGGGGGCCAGGGTCTCGGCGTCCATGACGGCGGTGCGGCCGTGGGCGGGCGGGGCCTCCAGGACGCTCGTCGCGTTGCGGGACGCCTCCTCGACGCGGCGGTCGAAGTCGCGGGGGAGGCCGCCGAACACCTCGGCGACCTCGGCCAGGTACTGGTTCGCGTCCTGCGGGCGGCGCGCCGGGTCGTGGCTCGTGGCGTCGGTGACCAGGGCGTCCACCCGCGGGGGGATGCCGGGGACGACGCTGGAGGGCGGCGGCACCGTCTCGTTCACGTGCTTGTAGGCCACGGCGAGGGGGGTGTCGCCCTGGTGCGGCAGCCGCCCGGTCATCAGCTCGAACAGCATGATCCCGGCGGCGTAGACGTCGGAGCGGAAGTCGGCGTTGCCGGACAGCACCTGCTCGGGCGCCAGGTAGCCGACCGTTCCGATGATCATGCCGGTCTTGGTCATCTTGCTGGCGGTCTCGGCCCGCGCGAGGCCGAAGTCGGCGACCTTGACCTGGCCGTCCTCGGTGATCAGCACGTTCTCGGGCTTGACGTCGCGGTGCACGAGCCCGGCCCGGTGCGCGGCGCCGAGCGCGGCCAGCACCGGCTGCATGATCTCCAGGGCGGCGCGGGGGCCGAGCCGCCCGAGGGAGTTCAGCGCGTCGCGCAGGGTGCGCCCGGCGACGTACTCCATCACCAGGAAGACGTGCTCGCCGTCGGTGCGCTGGTCGTAGACGGCGACGACGTTCGGGTGGGACAGCGCCGCGGCGGCCTTTGCCTCGCCGATGAAGCGGGCGACGAAGTCCTCGTCCGAGGCGAGTCCGGCGTGCATCACCTTGATCGCGATGACCCGGTCGAGCCTGAGGTCGCGCGCGAGGTAGACCGTGGCCATGCCGCCGCGCGCGATACGGGACTCAATGCGGTACCGCCCGTCGAGCACCCGCCCGACGAGTGGATCAGCAACCGTCGCGTCCATCGGTGCGAGTTTACGGGCGAATCCGCGTGGATCTCATCCGTCGCGAGTATGAGCATCGATGAGCCCGGAGGGTGACGCCCCCGGGGCGCCCGGTTCCGGTGTGACGGGCGGGACGCGGCGCCGCAGCGACCGCGTGCTGCGGGAGACGGCCACGCCGGCGAGGCACAGCAGGCCGCCGCCGAGGGTGACCGGGCCGGGGACCTCGTCGAGGAACAGCCACGACATCAGCACCACCAGGGCGGGCGCGGCGTAGGTGGTGGCGCCCATCTTCCCGGCGGTCGTGCGGGCGAGGGCGTATCCCCAGGTCGTGAAGGCGACCGCGGTCGGGAAGACGCCCAGGTAGACCATGTTGAGGGTGGCGCCCGCGGGGGCGTGCGCGGCCTGCGAGACGAGCTGCCCGGAGAACGGCAGGCAGGCGAGCGCGCCGATCGCGCAGGCGAACGTGGTGAACTGCAGCGCCGACGCGTGCCTCAGCGCGGGCTTCTGGGCGACGACGCCCGCCGCGTAGGTGACGGCGGCGGCCAGGCAGAGCAGCACCCCGCCGACGGACGCGCGGCCGTCGCCGGACATCGACAGCCCGACGACGGCGGCGCCGGTGAACGACACGGCCATGCCGAGCAGCAGCCGGGACGACAGGCCCTCCTTCAGCAGCCAGCCGCCGAGGAGCGCGATGAGGATCGGCCCGATGTTGACGACGAGGGCGGCGGTGCCGGCGTCCACCAGCTGCTCGCCCCAGTTCAGGACGACCATGTAGGCGCCGAACCACAGGAGGCCGGCGGTGACGATGCCGGGCCAGGCGGCCTTGGGCGGCAGGCCCTCGCGCCGGACGAGCCAGATCACTCCCAGTACGACCGTCCCGGACAGGAGGCGGCCGAGGGCGAGGGCGCCGGGGCTGTACTCGTCGCCCGCGCTGCGGATGGCGACGAAGGCCGAGGCCCAGAAGACCACCGTGACCGTCGCCGCCGCCACCGCGAGCTTGTTCGCGCGCGCACCGCTGTTCTGCTGCATGTCACGCACCTTAGGGAGGGGACGCTTCCATCGACACCGAAGCGATGTGTGCGGTTGCGCCCCGGTGTGTCCAGTCTGGTGGCGCGCGAATGTGCAGGTCCAGCGAATATTTCTACATGTGTGGCTTTAGCTCCGCTACGAAGTCGCGAGCCCGTCGAACGGGGAGGACGCCTGGGCGTAGCGGCGCTTGGGGATGCGCCCGGCGAGCCGCGCGAGCCGCCCGCCCTCGACCGCGTGCCGCATCGCGGCGGCCATCCGCGCCGGGGACTGCGCACGGGTGACGGCCGTCGCGAGGAGCACGGCGTCGCAGCCGAGCTCCATGGCCAGGGCCGCGTCCGACGCCGTGCCGAGCCCCGCGTCCAGGATCACCGGGACGGTCGCGCGCTCCACGATCAGCTCGATGTTGTGCGGGTTGCGGATGCCGAGCCCCGACCCGATCGGCGAGCCGAGCGGCATCACGGCCGCGCAGCCGATCTGCTCCAGACGGTGCGCGAGGACCGGGTCGTCGCTGGTGTAGGGCAGGACGACGAAGCCGTCGTCGACGAGCTGCTCGGCGGCCTCGACCAGCTCGATCGGGTCGGGCAGCAGCGTGCGCTCGTCGGCGATCACCTCCAGCTTGACCCAGTTCGTCCCGAGCGCCTCCCGGGCGAGCTTGGCCGTCAGGACGGCCTCGCCCGCGGTGAAGCAGCCCGCGGTGTTCGGCAGCACCCGGATGCCGCACTCGGTCAGCACGTCCAGCACCGAGCCGCGCGCGGACGGGTCCACCCTGCGCATCGCGACCGTGGTGAGCTCCGTCCCGGACGCGGTCAGCGCCTCGCGCAGCACCGCCATGCTCGGCGCCCCGCCCGTCCCCATGATCAGCCGCGAGCCCAGCTCCTCGCCCGCGATGACCAGCCCGTCGGTGTCGTTCATCCTCATCCTCCCTGGACGGCGGTCAGCACTTCGACGCGGTCGGCGTCCCGCAGGGGCGTGGCCGCCCACTCCGCGCGCCGGACGACCTCGTCGTTCAGCGCCGCGGCCACGCCCGTCGCGGCCGCGGTGACGGACGCGACGACCTCGGCCACGCTCGCGCCGTCGGGCAGCTCGCGCGGCTCACCGTTGACGATCACCTTCATGCGCTCACCTCGGGGGAGAAGCGGTCGGGGGCGAACGGCCCGGCGACCTCGGGGACGGGCCCGTCCAGCAGCATCGCGGACAGGATGTCGGCGCTCACGGGCGTGAGCAGGATGCCGTTGCGGAAGTGCCCGGTGCCCACCAGCAGGCCGGGCAGCGCGGTCGGCCCCATCACGGGCGCGTTGTCGGGCGAGCCGGGCCGCAGCCCGGCGGTGACCTCCGCGAACTCCAGCTCGGTGATGCCGGGGAGCAGCTCGCGGGCGTCGCGCAGCAGCTCCCACAGCCCGCCGGCGGTGACCCGCGTGTCGAAGCCCAGCTCCTCCTGCGTGGCGCCGACGACGATCTCTCCGTCGGCGCGCGGCACCAGGTAGACCGACGATCCCCGGACGAGGCCGCGGGTCGGCCGCCGCAGGAACGGCGCGCGGGTGCGCAGCCGGAGCACCTGGCCCTTGACCGGGCGGACGGGTGGAACGGTCCCGGGAGGCAGGCCGCCGAGGTCGCCCGACCACGGCCCGGCGGCCAGCAGCACCCGGTCCGCGGGGATCACGGTGCCGTCGTCCAGCCCCACGCCGGCGGCGGCGTCGTTCTCGACGACGACCCGTTCGGCCCGCCGCCGGACGAGCCGGACGCCCAGCCGCTCGCACGCCGCCAGCAGCGCCGGGGCGAGCCTGCGGGGGTCGACCGAGCCGTCCTCGGGGGCGAGCAGGCCGCCGCGCACGCCGGGCGCGAGCATCGGCTCCAGCCGCCGGCACTCGCGGCCGGTGAGCGCCTCGGCGGGGATGCCCAGGCTCTCCTGGAACCGGCGCAGGTCGTCCAGGTGCCGCAGGTCGTCGGAGTCGAACGCGACCTCGACGATCCCGTCGGTGCGGTAGCCGGTCTCCAGGCCGGTCAGCTCCTCCAGCTCGGCGGCGAACGCGCCGTACCGGTCGCGGGAGGCGAGGCCGAGCCGCAGCAGCGGCTCCTCGCCGTAGCTCAGCTCGCTGACCGGGGTGAGCATGCCCGCCGCCACGGAGGAGGCCCCGGAGGCGGGCGCGGGGTCGACGAGGGTGACGGCGGCGCCGCCGGCGGCGGTGCGCCAGGCGGTGGCGAGGCCGATCACCCCGGCGCCGATGATGACGATCTGCATGCTCGCTCCCTTCGCCGGCATGATCCGGATCAGGTCGTGGCGGTCGGCGGCCCGTTCAGCCGCCCTCTCAGCCCGGTCGCACCGGACTCCCGCGCTCTGTGCTGTTCTGCTGTGCCGTTCCGCTGCCCCCACCTTACGACCTCGGCGAACCGGGCAACTGCCTGGACACCTGTCCATCCGCGGAACGCCGCCCGTTAGGGTGACCTTCATGGAGAGGGTCATCGTCGTGGGTGGCGGGCTGGCCGGCGTGCGCGCCGTGGAGGCCCTGCGGAGCAAGGGGTACGAGGGCGCGCTGACCCTCGTGTCGGCGGAGCGGCACCGGCCCTACGACCGGCCGCCGCTGTCGAAGGCCGTCCTCGCGGGCGAGTCCGACGACACGACCGTCGACGCCGACTGGGACGCGCTGCGCTGCGAGCTGCTGCTCGGCGAGCGCGCCACCGGCCTGCGGCTGGACGGGCCCGGACGCGGCGGAACGGTGGCGTCCACGGCGGGCGACCTGCCCTTCGACGGGCTGGTGATCGCGACCGGCGCCGCCCCGATCACGCTGCCCGGGGAGGGGCGGCAGCACGTGCTGCGCACCATCGACGAGGCCCGCGACCTGCGCGCCCGGCTCACCGCCGGCGCCCGGATCGTGATCGTCGGCGCGGGCTGGATCGGCGCCGAGGTCGCCACCGCCGCGGCCCGCCGGGGCTGCGCGGTCACCGTCGTGGAGGCGGCCGACACCCCGCTGGCGGGCGCGATCGGGCCCGAGGTCGGCGCGCTCACCGCCCCCTGGTACGCCGAGGCCGGCGTCGAGCTGCGGACCGGGGTGAAGGTCGCGGAGGTGCGCGACGGCGGCCTCGTCCTCGCCGGGGGCGGCCGCGTCGACGCCGACGAGGTGGTCGTCGGCGTCGGGGTCCGGCCCGTCCTGTCGTGGCTGGAGGGCTCCGGGCTGCTGCTGGAGCGCGGGGTCGTCACCGACGGCTCCTTCCGGACCTACATGGGAGAGGAGACCCCGGGCGCGCTGCGGCGCGACGTCGTGGCGGTCGGCGACTGCGCCGCCTGGTGGTCGCACCGCTACGGGCGCAGGCTGCTCGTCGAGCACTGGGACGCCGCGCTGAACGCCCCCGAGGTCGCCGCCGCGGCCCTGCTCGGGCAGGACGCCGTGTACGACGCCGCCCCGTACTTCTGGTCGGAGCAGTTCGGGCGCATGGTCCAGTACGCGGGCGACCACTCCGCGTCCGAGCGGCTCGTGCGCAGGGGCGACCCGTCCGATCCCAGGTGGGCGGTGGCATGGCTGACCGGAGACCGCCTCGACGCGATCCTCACCGTCGGCCGGCCCCGCGACCTGGTACAGGCGAGGCGCGTGATCGCCGCGGGGACGCCGGTGGATCCGGAGGCGATCGCCGACCCGGACGTCCCCGTGCGGCAGGCTGTTCGCGCAGAGCGATCAGAGGGGACGTAACGGCTGCGCAGCGGGTTTGAGTCTTCCGAAGGCGTGGTAGCAAGGGGGCGTGACGCAGATGCACGCAACCGTTGACAGCGCACTGGACCCCCGCACCGACGCCCTGGTCGGCGAGTGGCTCACCCTCCGGGAGACCGCCGACAGGCTCGGGATCAAGCCCAACCGGATCAAGCAGCTCATCCACGAGCACCGCATCCTCGCGGTGCGCCGGGGCGGGGAGCCGATGGTGCCCGCGGCCTTCATCAAGGACGGCCAGGTCATCAAGGGACTGCCCGGCACGCTGACGCTCCTGTCGGACGCCGGCTTCGACGACGCCGAGACCATCCGGTGGCTGTTCACGGCCGACGACACGCTGCCGGGAACGCCCGTGGACGCGCTCACCGAGAACCGGGGGACCGAGGTCCGCCGCCGCGCCCAGGCGCTCGCCTTCTAGGCCGCCGCCGGCGGCGTGAGACGCACGTGACACGATCGCGGGGTCGCGCGCGGCGGGCGACCGCGCGCGCGATTTCGTGATCATCTGTGGAAAGGACGTTCCCCGGCCGTGTCCAGGCACCTCCCCACCGAGCGCGCCGTCGCGCTGCGCGCCCGGCTGAGCCGCGCCCGCCTCTACCTCTGCACGGACGCGCGGGAGCGCCAGGGAGACCTGCCGGCCTTCCTCGACGCCGTGCTCGCGGGCGGAGTCGACATCGTCCAGCTCCGCCAGAAGGGCCTGGAGGCCCGCCAGGAGACCGCCTACCTGGAGGTGTTCCGGGCGGCGTGCGAGCGGCACGGGGCGCTGCTGGCCGTCAACGACCGGGCCGACATCGCGCACGCGGTCGGCGCCGACGTGCTGCACCTCGGCCAGGACGACCTGCCGGTGCCCGCCGCCCGCGCGATCGTCGGGGGCGACATGCTGATCGGCCGGTCGACGCACTCGGGCGAGCAGGCGTCGGCGGCGGCCGCCGAGCCCGGCGCCGACTACTTCTGCGCGGGCCCGGTGTGGCCCACGCCGACCAAGCCCGGCCGGGCCGCCCCCGGCCCGAAGCTGCTGGAGTACGTCGCGGCGCAGCGCGTCGCGCGGCCGTGGTTCGCGATCGGCGGCATCGACCTCGGCAACCTGGACGAGGTCCTCGCGGCGGGCGCGGAACGCGTCGTGGTGGTCCGGGCGATCACCGAGGCCGACGACCCGGGCGCCGCCGCCGCGCGGTTCGCGCGGCGCCTGGCGGCCCGGCCGCTCGGCGCGGTTTGACGCGGATCACGGTGCGGTCCGCCGTCCCGTCGCCGACAATGGAGACCATGAACGTGGGACCCGACGACGACCGCGTGGTCGACCTCGACGACGACCTCGACGTCCTGCCGGACCAGACGTCCGACGACACCGACACCGGGTGGGGCGAGTGGCGCGCCGGCGACGACGACGCGCGCCTGCTGGAGGACCGCCCGCCGCACTGGTGAGCGGCGGTGCGGGTCAGGTGAGGACGCCGAGGAGGAACCCGGCGGCCACGACGCCGCCGAGCGCGACCATCATCCGCCACCGGTAGCGCGGGATCCGCGTCGGGCGCGGCTTCGGCGCCGGGGCCTGGCCCTCGCGCAGCGCCCGGACGATCTGCGACGCGGTCGGGCGCGCGGCGGGGTTCTTGTCCAGGCAGCGGGCCGCGAGGTCGCGCAGCGGGCCCTCCATGTCGCCGAGGTCGGGCTTGCGCGACGTCACGCGCCGCATGACGGCCGCGCTCGGCCCCGTGCCGAACGGCGGGCGCCCCGTCGCGGCGAACACCATCGAGGCGCCCCACGCGAACACGTCGGCGGGCGGCCCGACCGGCTCGTCCTCGATCTGCTCGGGCGCCATGTAGGCGGGCGTCCCGACCGGGCCGGTGGTCAGCGGGGTCGCGTCGGCGGTGCGGGCGATGCCGAAGTCGATGACCTTGGCGCCGTCCGGGCCGACCAGCACGTTCGAGCAGTTCCCTGACCTGGCCCAGCGCGCGCCACCAGTGGTCGGGGTGGCATTCGGTCCCGTCCGGATGCGGGGCGGAGGCGGCCGCGAC
>NZ_JBEZJP010000320.1:0-9815 GCF_040653175.1 Actinomadura sp. NPDC048032 | reverse complement strand
GCCGGGGTGGCGGCCGCCGCGGCCTGGGCTCAGGGGTAGCGGCGCGGGGTGAAGACCACGCCCCGCTCGGTCACCCGGGTGGCGGACGACCCGATGATGAGCAGGCAGCGCATGTCGACCCGGTCGGGGTCCAGCTCGCCGAGCGTCGTCACCGTCACGCTCTCCTCCGGCCCGCCGACGTCCCGCCCGACGACCACCGGGGTCTCGGGGGAGCGGTGCTTGAGCAGCAGCTCGCGCGCCGCCGGGAGCTGGTGCCTGCGCCGGCTCGACGAGGGGTTGTAGAGGGCCAGGACCAGGTCGGCCTCGGCGGCGGCCGCGAGCCGCCGCTCCACCACGTCCCACGGCTTGAGGATGTCCGACAGCGACAGGACGCAGAAGTCGTGCCCGAGGGGCGCGCCGGCGCGGGCGGCCACGGCCTGCGCCGCCGTCAGCCCCGGTACGACCCGCACCGGCACGTCCGCGAACTCGTCCTCCGCCGCCGCCTCCAGGACGGCCGTCGCCATCGCGAACACGCCGGGATCGCCGGACGAGACGACGGCCACACGGGCCCCGTCCCGCGCGAGCGCCAGCGCGTGCCGGGCCCGGTCGGCCTCCACCCGGTTGCCGGACCCGTGCCGCCGCTGCCTCGGGTTCGGCGGCACCCGGTCCAGGTAGGGGCCGTAGCCGACGAGGTCGGTCGCGGACGCCAGGACGTCCTGCGCCTCCGGCGTCAGCCACGGCCGGCCCGCCGGCCCGAGCCCGACGACCCACACCCCGCCGGCCCCCTCCGGCCGCGCCGGGGGCGGCGCGGCGAACGAGCGCTCCGCCGGGCTCGTCAGCAGCGCGAGCGCCATGTAGGGCACGTCCGCCGGATCGACGTCGGCGAGCGGGAGGACCCGCTGCCGGTCGGTGGCGGCCCGCTCGACGTACCAGCCGTCGCCGAGCCTCCCCGCGTCCTCGAACGCCTGCCTGACCTTGGGGAACGTCCGGCCGAGCTTGAGAACGGCCGCCGCGTCCGCGCCGCGCAGCCGCTCGGCGAGCTCCTCGCCGGGCAGCGTCCCGGGCAGGACGGTCAGCGTCTCCTCCCGCTCCACCAGCGGCCGCCCCGCCGCCGCGGACGCGGCGCTCAGCGACGTCACGCCCGGCACCACCTCGGCCGGGTAGTGCGGCGCGAGCCGCTTGTGCAGGTGCATGTACGACCCGTAGAACAGGGGGTCGCCCTCGCTCAGCACCACGACCGTCCGCCCCGCGTCGAGGTGCGCGGCGAGGCGGGCGGCGCAGTCGGCGTAGAAGTCCTCCAGCGCCCCCTGGTAGCCGCCGGGATGGTCGGTGGTCTCCGTCGTCACCGGGTAGACGAGCTGCTCCTCGATCCGCCCGTCCCGCAGGTACGGCTCGGCGACGGTCCGGGCGATGCTGCGGCCGTGCCGCGCGCAGTGGAAGGCCACCACGTCGGCCTCGCCGATCAGCCGCGCCGCCTTCACCGTGACCAGCTCGGGGTCGCCGGGCCCGACGCCCACGCCGAACAGCCGTCCCGCCATCACTCCGCCTCACTGGCGATGGCGTTGACCGCCGCCGCCGTCATCGCGCTGCCGCCGCGCCGCCCGCGGACCACCAGATGGTCCAGGCCGCTCGCGGCGAGCGCCTCCTTGGACTCGGCCGCCCCGATGAACCCGACCGGGATCCCGAGGACCGCCGCCGGGCGCGGCGCGCCCTCCTCCACCAGCTCCAGCAGCCGGAACAGCGCGGTCGGCGCGTTGCCGATCGCGACGACCGCGCCGCCGAGCCGGTCGCGCCACAGCTCCAGCGCCGCCGCGCTGCGCGTGGTGCCGAGCCGCCCGGCCAGCTCCAGCACGCCCGGCTCGCCGAGTGTGCACACGACCTCGTTGCCGGCGGGCAGCCGCGCGCGGGTCACGCCGGAGGCGACCATCCGCGCGTCGCACAGCACCGGCGCGCCCGCCACCAGCGCCGCCCGCGCCCGCGCCACGACCCCCGGCGACCAGGCCAGGTCCTCCACCAGATCGGTCATGCCGCAGGCGTGGATCATGCGGACCGCGACCCGCGCCACGTCGTCCGGCAGTCCCGACAGGTCGGCCTCCGCGCGGATCGTCGCGAACGACCGCCGGTAGATCTCGGCGCCGTCCCGGACGTAATCGATCACTGCTGTCCCTCCGCCGTCCTCAGCTCGACCGGGCCGCGGGGCATCCCGCAGCGCCGCTCGCATCCCGTCCAGTGGACGGGGGTCTCGGGCGCGCGGCCCAGGCCGTCCACGAAGCGCCGCGCCTCGCCCTGCACGTCGCCGCGCGACTTCGCGCATCCCGGGCTCCCGGTGCAGGCCGTCACGCCCACCCAGGGCGACGCGGGATCGGTCGCGAACCCCGCCGCCGCGAGCTCCGCCGCCGCGCGGCGCGCCTCGTCCCGCTCCAGGTCGCGCACCACCACGCTGCGCCACGGCGTCACCCGCACCTCGTCCGCGACTCCGGCGAGCGCCTCGGCCTGCGCGCCCGACAGCCGGCCCAGCGGAGGCACGGCCTCCAGCGCGGCGAGCCCGTCCCGCTGCGCGAGGATCCCGGCGTGCGGCGGCGCGGGATCCGGGCGCGGCGGCGTCTCCGCCACGGCCGCGCCCAGCCGCTCGGCGACGAGCCGCGCGCCGTCCGGCACCTCCGCGAGCCGCCAGGCGTCGCCCCTGACCTCCAGGAACGCCTCCGCCGCCGCGAGCAGCGCCGCGACGGGATCGCCGGGGACGGGTCCGAGCCGCGTCCCGACCAGCCGCAGGCCGCCGGGGGTGTGGGCCGCGTCGGCGTCCAGCGCGGCCGTGTCGCCGGTGCCGTCGTCGAGCGCGAACAGGAACCGCCCCGGCAGCCGGGCCAGCTCCGCACGCGCGCAGAGCGCCTCGTCCAGCGCCGTGACCAGCGGATCCGTGGCGAGGGCGCCGCGCGGGCCGCGCCCGCCGAGCGGGGACGCGACGATGTTGCGCACCCGCTCGTGGGTCGCCGACGGAAGCAGCCCGGCGGCCTCCAGCCGGGCCGCGAGCGCTCCGGTGTCGCGGACGCCGCGCACCTGGAGGTTGCCGCGGGACGTGAGTTCGATCACGTCCCGCCCCAGCTCGCGGGCGGCGGCGCCGAGCACCGCGAGCTGCGCGGCGGACACCGCGCCGCCCGGGACGCGGACGCGCGCCAGCGGCCCGTCGGCGGCGTCGTGGGTGCGCAGCGCCCCGGGGCACGCGTCGGGACGGGCTCTGACATTCGGCACGGGGAGGATGTTAACCACAGTTTGCAGGGCGACCGCGCTGCCGTACTCTTCTGCTCAGACGATGGCAATGGGAGGAAGCCGGTGCGAATCCGGCGCGGTCCCGCCACTGTGACCGGGGAGCGAACCCCGCTGTAGGCCACTGTCCGCGAGGACGGGAAGGCCGGGGCGAGCGTCGATCCGGGAGCCAGGAGACTCCTGCCGTCGCGACACCCGCGACCGGGGCGAGGACCCCAGGGGGAGGATGCGCCGTGCCCGAGCACAGCCGCACGGTCCTGTTGCTGTCGACGTCCGACACCGATCTGCTGAGCGCCCGAGCGTCCGGCGCCGCCTACCGGCTCGGCAACCCCGCGCGGCTCACCGCCGCCGACCTGCCCGGGCTGACCGAGGGCGCCGACCTCGTCGTGGTGCGGCTGCTCGGCGGCCGCCGCGCCTGGGAGGACGGTCTCGACGCGCTCCTCGCGGGCCCCCGGCCGGTCGTCGTCCTCGGCGGCGAGCAGGCCCCCGACGCCGAGCTGATGGAGCTGTCCACGGTCAGCGGCGGCGTGTGCGCCGAGGCGCACGCCTACCTCGCGCACGGCGGCCCCGCCAACCTCGCCGAGCTGCACGCGTTCCTCTCCGACACCGTGCTGCTGACGGGGCGCGGCTTCGCGCCGCCGGCCGCGACGCCGACCTGGGGACGGCTCGACCGCGCCGCCCGCGACGGCGGCGGGCCCGTGGTCGGCGTGCTCTACTACCGCGCCCACCACATGGCGGGCAACATCGCGTTCGTGGAGGCGCTCTGCGCCGCCGTTGAGGACGCCGGCGGGCGCGCCATGCCGGTGTTCTGCTCGTCGCTGCGCACCGCCGAGCCCGAGCTGCTGGACACGCTCCGCCAGGCGGACGCGCTGGTGGTGACGGTGCTCGCGGCGGGCGGGTCGCGGCCCGCGACGGCCGGGGCGGGCGGCGACGACGAGGCATGGGACGTGGGCGCGCTCGCCGCGCTGGACGTCCCGATCCTCCAGGGCCTCTGCCTCACCACGAGCCGGTCCGACTGGGAGGGGAGCGACGACGGGCTGTCCCCGCTGGACGCGGCGTCGCAGGTCGCGATCCCCGAGTTCGACGGGCGGATCATCACCGTCCCGTTCTCGTTCAAGGAGGTCGACGAGGACGGGCTCACCGTCTACGCCGCCGACCCCGAGCGGGCGGCCCGGGTCGCCGGGATCGCGGTCCGGCACGGCCGCCTGCGGCACACCCCGGCCGCCGGGCGCCGCCTCGTCGTGATGCTGTCGGCGTACCCGACCAAGCACGCCCGCGTCGGGAACGCCGTCGGTCTCGACACCCCGGCGAGCACCGTCCGGCTGCTCGCCCGGCTCCGCGACGCGGGGTACGACCTGGGCGAGGGCTTCCCCGGCGTCGACGAGCAGGACGGCGACGCGCTCGTCCACGCGCTCATCGCGGCGGGCGGCCAGGACGAGGACTGGCTCACCGAGGAGCAGCTCGCGGGCAACCCCGTCCGCATCTCCGCCGCGTCCTACGAGCGCTGGTACCGCACCCTGCCCGCCGACCTGCGCGAGGGGATGGAGCGGCACTGGGGCCCGCCGCCCGGCGAGCTGTTCGTCCAGGACGGCGACATCGTCCTCGCCGCCCTGCGCGCCGGCAACCTCGTCGTGATGGTGCAGCCGCCGCGCGGCTTCGGGCAGAACCCCATCGCGATCTACCACGACCCCGACCTGCCGCCCAGCCACCACTACCTGGCCGCGTACCGGTGGCTGTCGGACGAGTTCGGCGCGCACGCGATCGTCCACGTCGGCAAGCACGGCAACCTGGAGTGGCTGCCCGGCAAGGCGGCGGGGATGTCGGCGTCGTGCGGCACCGACGCGGCGCTCGGCGACGTCCCGCTGGTCTACCCGTTCCTCGTCAACGACCCCGGCGAGGGCACGCAGGCCAAGCGCCGCGCGCACGCCGTCCTCGTCGACCACATGGTCCCGCCGATGGCCCGCGCCGAGACCTACGGCGACATCGCCCGCCTCGAACAGCTCCTGGACGAGCACGCGACGATCGCCGCGATGGACCCGGCGAAGCTGCCCGCGATCCGCGCCCAGATCTGGACCCTCATCCAGGCCGCCAAGCTCGACCACGACCTCGGCCTTGACGACCGCCCGCACGACACCGAGTTCGACGACTTCCTCCTGCACGTCGACGGCTGGCTGTGCGAGGTGAAGGACGCGCAGATCCGCGACGGCCTGCACGTCCTCGGCCAGGCGCCCGCCGGCCCGGTCCGCGTCGACCTGGTGCTGGCCATGCTCCGCGCCCGCCAGATGTGGTCGGGGCGCGAGACGCTGCCCGGCCTGCGGGAGGCGCTCGGGCTCAGCGAGGCCGGCGGCGAGGCGCTCGCCGACGTGGACGCCGCCGAGGCCGCCGCCCGCGCCCTCGTGCAGGCCATGGAGGACGCCGGCTGGGCCGTGGGCGCGGCGCGCGAGGCCGCCCGGGACGTTCCGGCGGAGCGCCGCGAGGCGGTGACGCGGGTCCTGGAGTTCGCCGCCGCCGAGATCGTCCCGCGCCTGGCCCGGACGACCGACGAGCTCGACCACGTCCTGCACGCCCTGGACGGCGGCTACGTCCCGGCGGGCCCGAGCGGGTCGCCGCTGCGCGGCCTCGTCAACGTCCTGCCGACCGGCCGCAACTTCTACTCGGTCGACCCGCGCGCCGTCCCGAGCCGCCTCGCCTGGGAGACCGGGCAGGCGATGGCGGACTCGCTCCTGGAGCGCTACCGCGCCGACCACGGGGAGTGGCCGCGCTCGGTCGGGCTGTCGGTGTGGGGGACGAGCGCGATGCGCACGGCGGGCGACGACGTCGCCGAGGTCCTCGCGCTGCTCGGCGTCCGCCCGGCCTGGGACGAGGCGTCCCGCCGCGTCACGGCGCTGGAGCCGGTCCCGCTCGCCGAGCTCGGCCGGCCGCGCATCGACGTGACCGTCCGCATCAGCGGCTTCTTCCGGGACGCGTTCCCGCACGTCGTCGCCATGCTGGACGACGCCGTCCGGCTCGTCGCCGGGCTGGACGAGCCCGACGCCGACAACCACGTCCGCGCCCACGTGCGGGCCGACCGGGAGCGGCACGGCGACGAGCGGCGCGCCACGATGCGCGTGTTCGGGTCCGCGCCCGGCGCGTACGGGGCCGGGCTGCTGCCGCTCATCGACAGCCGCAACTGGCGCGACGACGCCGACCTCGCCGAGGTGTACGCGGTGTGGGGCGGCCACGCCTACGGCCGCGACCTCGACGGGGTGCCCGCCCGCGCCGACATGGAGAGCGCCTACCGGCGCATCGCCGTCGCCGCCAAGAACGTCGACACCCGCGAGCACGACATCGCCGACTCCGACGACTACTTCCAGTACCACGGCGGCATGATCGCCACCGTCCGCGCGCTGACCGGCAGGGCGCCGGAGGCCTACGTCGGCGACAGCACCCGCCCGGACGCCGTGCGCACCCGCACCCTCTCGGAGGAAACCGCGCGGATCTTCCGGGCCCGCGTCGTGAACCCGCAGTGGCTCGCCGCCATGCGCCGGCACGGCTACAAGGGCGCGTTCGAGCTGGCCGCGACCGTGGACTACCTGTTCGGCTACGACGCCACCACGGGTGTCATGGCCGACTGGATGTACGACAGGCTCACCGCCGCCTACGTCCTGGACGAGGAGAACCGCGCGTTCATGGCGCAGTCGAACCCGTGGGCGCTGCACGGCATCGCCGAGCGGCTGCTGGAGGCGGCCGAGCGCGGCATGTGGGAGCACCCCGACCCGGCGGTCCTCCAGGGCCTCCAGGAGGTCTACCTCAAGACGGAGGGCGACCTGGAGGACGACACCAGCCGCTGAGCCGCCTCCGGCGACCCCGCCCAGTGCAGGTGCAGGTAGGAGGCGGTGATCCGGTCGTCGCCGTACCCGTCGCGGCCGTCGCGCCACCGGAACAGCGGCTCGGCGCCGGTGTCCAGCGCGGTCCGGTGGAACTCGTGGCCGCGGAACCGCTCGCCCGGACGGGTCAGCGGCGACTCGGCCACCGCGACCGCCTCCCGGTAGCCGAGCGCCAGCCGGGACGTCATCCGCGCGCGGCCCGGCACCCGCCCGCACATCGCCCGGCCGTCGAGTTCCTCGCACAGGTAGAGGAGCCCGGCGCACTCGGCGGCGATCGGGCCGCGGAACGCCGCGACCTCGGCGAGCATCGGCGCGTTGGCGGCCAGCTCGGCGGCGTGGACCTCGGGGAAGCCGCCGCCGACGACGAGCGCGCCCGCCCCGTCCGGCAGGGCCTCGTCCCGCAGCGGGTCGAAGACGGCCACGTCGGCGCCCGCCGCGCGCAGCAGCTCCACGTGCTCGGCGTAGGAGAAGGTGAACGCCGCCCCGCCCGCGACCGCGACGACCGGCCCGCCCTCGACCGGGACGACCTGCTCGGACGGGTCCCACGCGGGCCCCGGCAGCGGGGGAGCGGCGGCCGCCAGGCGGAGCAGGGCGTCCAGGTCGCAGGAGCGCTCCACGAGCGCGCCGAGCCGCTCCACCGCGCCGACGGCCTCCGCGCCCCGCTCGGCCGCCGGGACCAGCCCGAGGTGCCGGGACGGGGTCACGACCGCGTCGTCCCGCCGGATCGCGCCGAGCACCGGCACGCCCGTCGCCTCCAGCGCGCCGCGGCACAGCTCCTCGTGCCGCTCCGAGCCGACCCGGTTGAGCACGACGCCGCCGATCCGCACGCCCGGCTCGAACGTCGCGAAACCGTGCACGAGCGCCGCCACCGACCGGCTCTGCCGCGCGGCGTCCACGACCAGCACCACCGGCGCCGCGAGCAGTCGCGCGACGTGCGCCGTGGAGGCGAACCCGGTGTCGCCCTTCCCGTCGAACAGGCCCATCACGCCCTCGACCACCGCCACGTCGCAGCCCGCGGCGCCGTGCAGGAACAGCGGCGCGATCCGCTCCTCGCCCGCGAGCCACGGGTCCAGGTTGCGGCCGGGCCGCCCCGCCGCCAGCGCGTGGTAGCCGGGGTCGATGTAGTCGGGGCCGACCTTGTGCGGCGACACGGCGAGGCCGCGCGCCCGCAGCGCCGCGATCAGACCGGTCGCCACGGTCGTCTTGCCGCTGCCGGACGCCGGCGCGGCGACGACCAGCCGGGGGATCACCACTCGATGCCCCGCTGCCCCTTCTGCCCGGCGTCCATCGGATGCCGGACCTTGCCCATCTCCGTCACCAGGTCGGCGGCCTCGACCAGCCGGCCGGGCGCGTCCCGCCCGGTGACGACGACGTGCTGGGTGCCGGGACGCGCGGCGAGGGCCTCGACCACGTCGTCCAGGTCGAGCCAGCCCCACTTGAGCGGATAGGTGAACTCGTCGAGCACATAGAAACGGTACGTCTCGGCGGCCAGGTCCCGCTTGATCTGCGCCCAGCCCTCGCGGGCGTCGGCCGCGTGGTCCTCCTCGCTGCCGGGGCGCTGGATCCACGACCAGCCCTCGCCCATCTTGTGCCAGGCGACCGGGCCGCCCTCGCCGCTCTCGCCGAGCACGCGCAGCGCCCGCTCCTCGCCGATCCGCCACTTGGCCGACTTCACGAACTGGAACACCCCGACCGGCCAGCCCTGGTTCCAGGCCCGCAGCGCCATCCCGAACGCCGCCGTCGACTTCCCCTTCCCGGGACCGGTGTGGACGATCAGCAGGGGCCGGTTGCGGCGCTGCCGGGTGGTGAGACCGTCGTCGGGGACGGACACGGGCTTTCCCTGGGGCATCTCAAGCCGCCTTTCCCTTTTCGCGCCCGCGGTGGGCGCGGACGATGCCGTCGAGGTCGCCGAGCGGGACGAGCCGCGCCCCGAGCCGGGCCGCGAGCCGTCCCGCGAGGCCGAGCCGGACCGGGCCGTCCTCGCAGTCCACGACGATCCCGGCGGTGCCCGCCAGCAGCCCGGCGGCCCGGTCCACGTCGCCCCCCGCGGTCGCCCGCCCGTCGGTGACGACCACGAGCAGCGGGCGGCGCGCCGGGTCGCGCAGCCGCTCGGCGCGCAGCACCTCGGCGGCGCGCGCGAGCCCGGCGGCCAGCGGCGTGCGGCCCCCGGTCGGCAGGGCCCGCAGCCGCGCCGCGCCCGCCTCGACCGACGACGTCGGCGGCAGCACGAGCTCGGCGGTGCGCCCCCGGAAGGTGACCAGGCCGACCTTGTCGCGGCGCTGGTAGGCGTCCAGCAGCAGGCTGAGGACGGCCGTCTTCACCGTCGTCATGCGGCGGCGGGCGGCCATCGAGCCGCTGGCGTCCACGACGAACAGCACCAGGTTCCCCTCGCGGCCCTCGCGGACCGCCTCCCGCAGATCGTCCGGGCGCAGCACGAGGCCGGCGCCGGACCGGCCGCGCGCCCGCTGCCGCGGCGCGGCGGCCAGCAGCGTCGCCACCACGTGGGGGTCGCGGACCTTCGCGGCCGGGCGCCGCGCCCCGGTGACCCGGCCCCGCGCCGTCCGCGACCGCGACCGCCGTCCCGCGGCGCCCTCGCCGACGCCCGGAACCTCCAGCAGCGGCACGGCGTGCGGCGCGGCGACCGCCGCTACCCGCTCCCCGCCCCCGCCAGCGGACCGCTCGTCCCGCGACGAACCCGCGTTCTGC
>NZ_JBEZJP010000319.1:0-9816 GCF_040653175.1 Actinomadura sp. NPDC048032 | reverse complement strand
AGCCCCGCGTCGACCAGCGCGTCCGGTTTCACCGGAGACCCGCCGGCACCATTTCGATGACTGTTTCCAAGCGACATGAGAGACCTGGTTTCGCTGTCGGGAATGGTCGCTTCACGCGCGCCGGACGCGCCGCAGGGAAACGGCGGTGAGGAGCGCGGAGGCCAGGAGGTAAAGCCCGGTCTCGGCCAGCTGGAAGCCCCAGTAACGGCCGCTGGGCTGGTATTCGACGTCGACGTGCAGGTCGAGTGCCGCCAGGCACACCGCGGTGTCGCCGAACGTGCCGCCGGCGCCGGTCTTCGCCGGGGTGTCGAGACAGGCGTTGAACCGCTTCCCCTCGATCGTCCGCCCGTCCGCGGTGCGCAGCGGGCTGGTCTCGCTGATCCACGCGTCCGGCGCGCCGGGCACCTGAAGGCCGCCGATGACGGGGGCGCCGGTGATGCTGCCCAGGCTTCTGGCCTGGTTGACGGTCTGCGCGGTCATCGGCAGGGACGTCTTCTCGGGCGGCATGAGGTGCGGACGCACCAGGTTCGGCACCGCGAACTGGACGACGAGGAAGACGACGCCCGTGACGGCCATGGCCGGAAGCGTCCGGCGGACGAACAGGCCGACGGTGGTGCCGAGGGCGAAGGAGAGGAGGGCGTAGCCGATCGGGGCGATGTGGCGGGCGCCGAACTCGATCGTCCCGAACCGGTCGGCGGCGACCTCGTCGTACGGGGAGGCCGCCCAGGTGAGCAGCAGCGCGGCCAGGCCCGCGAGGATCATCGCGGCCAGGCCGACGAACGCCATCCTGCCGATCAGCCAGCGGCGCCGCGTCACGCTCTGGTTCCACACCAGCCGGTGGGTGCCGAGTTCCAGTTCCCGGGCGATCAGCGGCGCGCCCCAGAACACGCCGATGACGAGGGCGAGCAGCTGGAGTCCGGCGGCGAGGAACAGCAGCGGGTTCATGTAGGCGCCCTGGAACTGGGCGACGGCCTGGGCGCAGGCGGCGGGGTCGGTGCACCGGGACCGGTAGGCGTCGTGCGCGTCCCGGATGTCCATGCCCAGGTACAGCAGATAGGCGGCGATCAGGACGAGCCCGGCCGCACCGGCGATCGCCTGGAGGCGGAACTGCCGCCAGTTCAACCAGATCATCGCGATCCCTCCCGGACCTGGGCGGCGGGCGCGCTCGCCCGCGACATGTACGCGAGCACCAGCTCTTCGAGCGTGACGGGTCCGGCCCGGAACGGAAGCTCCGACGCCGGGAGGCCGGTCCGCACCACCGCGCCGCCGGGCTCCGCCCGGACGACCTCGACGCCCGCGGGCAGGTGGCCGAGGTCGCCGCCGGGCGCGGCCAGCCGGTGGTGGCCGGCGAGCAGGTCCCGGACGTCGCCGGCCACCTGGACCCGCGAGTCGCACAGCACGATGAGGTAGTCGCAGACCTGCTCGATGTCGCCGAGCAGGTGCGAGGACAGCACGGCACTGGCGCCGAGCTCCGCGACGAACTCCATCAGGTTCGCCAGGAACCCCTGGCGCGCCAGCGGGTCCAGCGCGGCGGCCGGCTCGTCGAAGATCAGCAGCTCGGGCCGCTTGGCGGCGGCGACGGTCAGCGCCAGCTGCGCGCGTTGACCGCCCGACAGCCGTCCCGCCTTCTGCTTCGGGTTCAGCCCGACCTGCCCGATGCGCCGCTCGGCCAGCCCCTGGTCCCAGGACGGGTTGAGGCGCGCCCCCATGCGCAGGTGGTCGGCCACGCTGAACGACGGGTACACCGGAGTGTTCTGCGCGACGAACCCGACTCTGGCCAGGTGCGCGGCGCTCGCCGCCGGCCTGGAGCCCAGGACGCGCAGCGAGCCCGACGTCGGCTCCAGCAGCCCGCAGGCCAGGTTCAGCAGCGTCGATTTCCCGGCCCCGTTCGGACCCACCAGGCCCACGACGCGTCTGGCCGGAACGTGCAGATCGACGTCGCTCAACGCCTCCCTGCGCCCATATCTCTTCGTCAGTCCCTCGGCGTGCAGCATCGGGACCGGGTCTTCAAGTGGCATGAAGGGATCGTCGGCGACGGCGCCGCCTCGGGGCACCGGCGCAAAGGACGGTTCCCACCGGCGGCCGTCGTACTTTCGGCCGGTTCGCCGCCGGCGCTCCGCCGGACGCGGCTCAGCTCACCGCGTCCGCCGCAGGGCCAGGCGCGGGCGAGGCCAGTAGCGGCCCACGACCCGTCCCACGACCAGGTCGTCGGCGACGGGACCGAAATCCCAGCTGTCCCTGCCGCCGGGGGCGCGCTGGTTGTCGCTCTCCAGCCACCACCCGTCCGCCGACCGGTGCGCGACGCGCTTCACGATGAGCAGTCCCTCCCGCTCCGGGTGCTCGGCGACGACCACGGCGCCGGGCGCGGGACGGGCGCCGTCGCGGACGACGAGCCAGTCCCCCGGCCGCAGCCCGGGCAGCATCGAGTCTCCGGTGACCTCGACGGTCCGCAGCCTCCGCGCGGCGAGCGCGACCGCCGCCGCCCCCGCCAGGCCGCACAGCAGCGGGGTCCGGATCCGCATGGTCCTCCTCGTCGGCCCGCATACTTCGGCGGGCGGCGGTCACAAACAGTGCTGGAGAGGTTCCGGGCCGGCCGGCCCGGGTCTTAGGCCGAATTACCGAGTGCCCTGCCCGGACGGGCCCCGGTGCACAAGGGTAATGTCGGTGACCTGAGCATGATCCACAACGAGGGAAGGGAATCGCAGGTGTTGCTCAAGCTTCTGCGCCCGAAGACCACGGTGTCTGCGCACTGCGATCTGCCGTGCGGCGTCTACGACCCGGCGCAGGCCCGGATCGAGGCCGAGTCCGTGAAGGCGATCTGTGAGAAGTACGCCGCCAACGAGGACCCGGAGTTCCGCGCCCGGGCGATCCTGATCAAGGAGCAGCGCTCGCAGCTGGTCAAGGAGCACCTGTGGGTGCTGTGGACCGACTACTTCAAGCCGCCGCACTTCGAGAAGTACCCGCAGCTGCACCAGCTGTTCAACGAGGCCACCAAGCTCGCGGGCGCCGCCGGCACCAAGGGCAGCATGGACACCAAGGCCGCCGAGGACCTGCTCGCGAAGATCGCTGAGATCGACAAGATCTTCTGGGAGACCAAGCAGGGCTGAGCGCGTCCAGCTCATCGCGAGGGCCGTCCGCTCCCGGACGGCCCTCGCGGCATGTCAGGGGGCGGTCATCCGGGCGAGGGACGGGCGGCCCGGGTGAGGGCGTCGCCGGTGAGGCGGTAGACCGTCCACTCGTCCTGCGGGCGGGCGCCGAGGGCCTTGTAGAACCCGATCGCCGGCTCGTTCCAGTCCAGGACCGACCATTCGACGCGCCCGTAGCCGCGGTCGTCGGCGACGCGGGCCAGCTCGGTGAGCAGCGCCTTGCCGTAGCCGTGGCCGCGGTACTCCGGCTCGACGTACAGGTCCTCCAGGTAGATGCCGTGCGTGCCGTTCCACGTGGAGAACGACAGGAACCACACGGCGAACCCGACGACCCGTCCGTCGTGCTCGGCGACGTGGGCGAAGACCTTGGGGTCGTCGCCGAACAGCCGGTCCCGCAGCTGGTCCTCGGTCGCCTTCACCTCGTGGCGGGCGCGCTCGTACTCGGCCAGTTCGCGGACCAGCCGCAGGATCTCCGGGACGTCGCCGGCCGTCGCGTAACGAATCACACGTGGCAGGTTAATCGAGCGGCGGCAGTGCGGCGTCGGGGTCGGCCCACCGGTCGTTGGGGACGAGCGGGTACCAGCCCGGACGGCCGGGGTCGCGGTCGTAGGGGTAGCCGCCGAGCTCCCTGTACAGCTCCGCGTACTCGGCCAGCTTGTCGCGGTCCAGGCGGACTCCCAGGCCGGGCCCCGACGGAACCGGGATCCTGCCGCCGGAGTACCGCATCGGCCCGCCCTCGATGACGTCGTCGGCGAGGTGGTGGTAGTGCGCGTCGGCGGCGTAGGTGAGGTTGGGCAGGACGGCGCCGAGGTGCAGCATGGTGGCGAGCTGGATGCCGAGCTCCCCGGAGGAGTGGACGGCGACGCCGATCTGGAACGTCTCGCACACCCCGGCGGCCTTCACGCACGCCCGGATGCCGCCCCAGAACGTGGTGTCGAGCAGGACGACGTCCGCGCTGCGGCGCAGCACGTTCGCGGCGAGCTGCTCGAAGTTCACGACGACGGTGTTGGTGGCGAGGGGGACGTTGACGCGCTCGCGGACGAGGCGCAGCCCCTCCAGCCCGAGGACGGGGTCCTCCAGGTAGTCGTTGGGCAGGTCCTCGATGGCCTTCCCGAACCGCAGGCCCTCCTCCAGGCTCAGCACGGAGTTCGGGTCGTAGCGGAAGCGGTCGCCGGGGAACGCCTCGGCGAGCGCCTTGTAGCACTCCAGCTCGTGGGCCGGCGGGAACACCCCGCCCTTCAGCTTGTGGACGGTGAAGCCGTGCGCGTCCTTGAGCGCGCGGGCGTGCTCGACAAGCTGCTCGGGGGTGCGGACCTCCGGCGAGCCCCCGGCGCCCGGATAGCGGTAGAACAGGTAGGACGCGAACGGGACGGAGTCGCGGATGCGTCCGCCGAGCAGGTCGTGCACCGGGACGCCGAGGTGCTGGCCGACGAGGTCCAGGCAGGCGAACTCGATGGCGGCGAGCATCTGGGTGCGGTTGTTGTACAGGCTCGCCGTCGGGTTCGCGATCTTGAAGCGGAGCGCCTCCAGCTCGAACGGGTCGTGGCCCTCCAGGTGCGGGGCGAGGGCCTGGAAGGCGGCCTCGGCGCTCTGCCCGCCGCCCCCCATCTCGCCGAGCCCGACCAGGCCGTTGTCGGCCTCGACCTCGACGATCGTCCGGACGAAGCGGCCCCAGTGCGCGCCGTTGCTGTGCAGGAGGGGGGCCTCCAGCGGCACGGTGACCGTGGTGGCGCGGATACCTGTGATCTTCATGTGTCCCCGATCCGTACTCAACGCCGAACCGTGACGGTGGCGACGCCGCAGGCGGGCAGCCGCACCGTCATGGTGCCGTCCCGGACGGGCAGTTCCGCCGGGTCACGCTCCAGACCGCCGCTCAGCGAGGCGCCGGTGGCGCCCGGAACGTGCAGGCCCGTCTCCACGGGGCCCGCGGCGAGCGACTGGAGCCGGACGGCCAGCCCGTCGCCGTCACGGGCGCGGCCCACGGAGGTGACGAGCACGTCCGGGTCGTCCACGCGCAGGAAGGTCCCCGATTCCGCGGCGGGCATGTCGCCGGTGGCGAGGGTGGCGACGAACGGGTCGGTGATCCCGGCGGCCGTGCGGGCGCCGAGCCGCCGGCCCGAGCCCGCCGCGCCGGACGCGAACGCGTACCGGAACGTGGTCTCGCCCTGCTGCTGGGACGGGAAGTTGGTGTCCCAGATGTTGTTCAGCGCCCACGAGTAGACGGTGCCGTCCTCGTTGTCGAGCGTGGGCGGGAACGGCGCGTAGGGCATGTGGATGGAGCCGAACTGGACGAGCGGGGCCTCCAGCGTTGCCCACGCCACGGTCAGGTCGGGGTCCTCGAAGGCGACCCAGTGGCGGATCGGGCGCATGTGCTCGGCCGATCCCGGGACGCTCGGGACGCCGGTGCCGCCGACGCCGCCGGTGAGCTCCCACGCGGCGGGCGGGCCGTCCACCGCGAACGGGAACGCGAAGAAGACCGCCTCCTTGGCCGCGGTGGGCTGCTTGCCGAGCTGGTAGCGGACGTCCACGCGCGGCACGCCCGCGTACAGGTCGATGGTCGTGCGGAGCCAGTCGACGCCCTTGCCGTGCAGTTCGACGACGAGCCGCTCCCCCGCGGGCGTCCGGCTGCACTCGGTGACGGTGGCGTGGGTGGCGACGGCCCGGTCCCCGAGCATCGTCTTGTCGTGCACGAGCATGTGCCCGGACATGTGGTTGAAGTGCGGCGCGGTCGCGTACCGGTCGTAGACGTACTGCCCGAACCCGGCGACGGCGTCGGCGTTCACGAGCTCGCGGCCGGCGGTCTTGTCGAAGACCGAGGCGATGTGCCCTTCCCTCAGGTCGTAGACGACCCGGTAGAACTCGTTCTCGATCGTGCCGCCGGAGCCGAGGTCGACCGGCTCCGGCGCGCCCGCCTCGGCTCGGACGACGTCCACGCGGACGTGACCGTGGCCGCTGACGTCCGGCACGACCGCCTCCAGGTGGCGGCCGATGGGGCGGGTGGGCCACTCGTCCGGGTCGACCTCCTCCTCGCGGTGCGGGACGGGTTCGCCGGTGCGGGCGTCGACCAGCGCGACGGGGACGTCCACGGCGACGACGTCGCGGGGCAGGAACGCGCGGGCCACGTCCGTGCGGGCGGCCGTCCCGGGGTTGACGACGAGGAACGAGGCGAGCGCGTCCGGCGCGGCCCCGAACGTCGCGCCGATCCGCCGCGCGCCGGCCTGGAGCAGGTCGAGGGCGTCGTCGTGGGCCTGGTAGCCGACCTGGGACTTGCGGGTCCACTGCAGGCCGCCGGAGTCGCCGCCCTCCTCCGCGTCCTCCCATGGGTTGGCGGCGCCCCAGGTGTGCTCGTCGAACAGCGCGGCCCGGTCGTAGGCCTCGTCGATCGCCCGGGTGGCCGCGAGGGACGCGCCGGCGCGCTCGCCGCCGCGCTCGTCGGCGAGGGCGTGCAGCGTCTCGGCGGCCCGCAGGACGTTCTGCGCCCGCCGGACGTAGCCGAGCGGCCGGGCGCCGGAGCCGAGGCCGTCGGCCCACCAGTCCGTCCAGTCGCCCTCGTGGGTCTGGAGCCGGTCGCCGTGGTGCTCCTCGACGTACTCGAAGAAGTCGGCGTTGGTCGCCATCCGCAGCCGCGGGTAGGCCCAGGTCTCGTTCCACCGGTGCGCGATGTCGGCGGGGACGATCGACGGCCCGGCGTTGTCGGCGTGCGCGCCCTGCACGCGCAGGTGGACGGCGTCCAGGAAGTCGGGGTCCTTGGCGGCGCCGACCTGGCCGGGCGCGGCGTACCAGCCGAACGTGCCGGGCCCGTAGGGGTAGGGCCGGTCGGCGAGGGATCCTAGGTAGCGGGGTAGCAGGTCCTCGGCGAGGTCGTAGCCGTCGACGAGCCCGACGGTGTTGCCCTCCATGTAGGCCATGCCGTGCGGGGTGTCGGTGAACCAGACGATCAGCTCGCCGCCGCCCGGCGACCGCCACCGGAACGGGCGGGCGAGCCTGTCGCCGCCCGTGATGTACGGGACGGAGCGCCCGGCCCAGTTGTGCGCGGCGGCGAGGTAGCGGACGCCGGCCGCGTTGAGGGCGTCCACGGTCCCGACGACCGCGCCCGGGATGTCGGTGTGCATCGCCGAGCGGACCTCGATGCCGTGCTCGCGGCGCAGCTGCTCGACGAAGCGGAGCTGCCGGTACAGCTCCTCGGTCGAGCACGCCTCGGTGTGCAGCTGCATCGGGAACGCGGTGACCTCGATGTCGCCCGCGCGGGCCCGCTCGGCGAACTCGGCGACCTGGTCCTCGGGGCGGGTCGCGAGCCACCGCAGCGCGGGCATGGACGACTCGACCGACCAGCGGAACCGGGCGTCGTCCGGCCGCCCGTCGGTCTCCCGCGCCAGCCGTAGCGCCGCGTCGAGGTAGTCGAGGTGGTGCCGCAGGACGGTGCCCTGCGTGTCGGTGTAGCCGATGTCGAGGTGCGAGTGGTGGACGACGAAGACGTTCCACTTGCGCTGCGGGGTGACGTCGAGCGGCGCGGCCCCGACGAGGCCGCCGGAGTCGCGCACTTCCAGGGTGAGGCGGCGGGGGGCGTCGACCTCGGGGACGAGCAGCGTGGCGCTCCCGCCCTCCGCCGCCGCGGACGCGACCCGGGCGTCGCCGTCCTTGAGGGCGACCTCCACCGGCGCCCCGCCGGACAGCGTCAGCCGGACGGCCTGGCGGAGCGCGCCGTTCTCGTCCCGCCTGAACAGCGGCAGCACGGCGGCGCGCACCGACAGGCCGCGCACGGCGAGCACCTCGGTGGAGGTGTCCTGGCGCAGCGCGTCGCGGATCCCGTCATAGTCGGGCGAGCCGAGGCTCGCCTGAAGCAGGCGACTCGTCATCGTTATGCGTCAATCTCTCTTTCCGGGGAGCTTTCAGAACTGGGCGAGGGTGAGGCCGCGGGTGAACAGGCGCTGGGTCGCGAGGAAGATCGCGACGGTCGGCAGGGAGACCACCAGGCCGGCGGCCAGCGCGATCGGCACCGGCGTCCCGGCGTAGACGTCGGTGGTCAGCGCGGACAGCTCGGCCCACACCGGCCGGACGGTCGGCGACTGCGAGAGCGTCAGGCCGAACAGCAGGTCGTTCCAGACGAAGGTGAACTCCAGGATGAACACCGCGGCGAGGGCCGCGGCCGACAGCGGCAGGTAGATCCGCCAGAAGATCCGGAAGGTGGAGGCGCCGTCCAGCCGGGCCGCCTCGAAGATCGACACGGCGACGTTGCCGAAGAAGTTGCGCATCACCAGCGCGGCCAGCGGCACGTTGACCGCCGAGTAGATGATGATCAGCCCGAGGCGGTCGTCGTACAGCGTCACCTTGCTGTAGCCGACGAACAGCGGCACCAGCAGCATCTGGAACGGCACGACCGTCCCGGCGAAGATGACCACGAACCAGGCGAAGCCGTGCCGCAGGCGCAGCACCACGATCGCGTACCCGGCGAGCGCGCCCATCAGGACGGCCAGCGCGGGCGAGACGACGCTGTACAGCAGGGTGCTGAGCAGCGTGTCGCCGACGGCGGTGCGGTCCCAGGCCTGCGCGATGTTGTCGAACAGGCCGATGGAGGACGGCGGGCTCACCGCGTCCGAGGGGTCGTAGTCGCCGGCGGGCCGCAGCGCGTTCGCGACGATCAGGTAGGTGGGGAAGAGCCACACCAGGCCCAGCGCCGCCAGCACGGCGCGGCGCGCGTGGAGGAGTCCCTTTCCGGTCATCGTGTCTCCTCCCTGCTCACCTGGCGGCGCAGGTACACGTACGAGGCCAGGCCCGTGACGGTGGTGAGCAGCACCGCGACCGCCGACCCGTAGCCGTACTCGTTGGCGACGAACACGTCCCGGTACATGGTCACGGCGAGGGTCTCGGACGAACGCCCGGGACCGCCCTGCGTCATCACCCACACGATGTCGAAGTTCTTCAGGCCGGCGACGAGCGCGAGGCCGAACACCACGGTGGTGATCGGGCGCATCAGCGGCCAGATGACGTGCCGGAACATCGCCCATCCGGACGCGCCGTCGATGCGGGCGGCCTCGATCGGCCCCTTCGGGATCGACTGGAGGCCGACGACGAACAGCAGCATGTTGACGCCGAGCTGCTGCCACGTCCACACCACGATCATGGCGACGGTGTTGCGGGGGCCGTCCTGCAGGAACGCGGTGTCGCCGCCGGGCATCCCGAACAGGGTCAGGATCTGGTTCGCCATCCCGTCCGGCTGGAGGATGAAGCCCCAGATCACGCCGAGTCCGGCGCCCGACATGGCGTACGGGAGCAGGAACGGCAGCCGGAACCACGCGCCCCGCTTGAGGTCGTAGGACAGGACGGCGACGAGCAGCCCGAGCCCCACCGGCAGGACGACGGTGCCGGCGACCCACAGCAGCGTGTTGCGGATCGAGGTGACGAGCGCGTCGCCTCAAGGAGCCGCCGGTAGTTGTCGAGGCCCGTGAACTCGGGTGAGGCGAGCCCGTCGTAGCTGGTGAAGCTCAGGTACGCCGTCCACAGGAACGGCAGGTAGAGCAGGACGGCGACGAACAGCACGGCCGGCGATATGTAGACGTGCCGGAACCGGCCGTGCAGCGCGAGGCCGTCCTGGAGCAGTACGCCGAGGACCTCGCGGCCTGCGCCGCGCGGATGGCGGGCGCGTTCCGCTCCGGCGGCCGGCTCTTCACGT
>NZ_JBEZJP010000318.1:0-9855 GCF_040653175.1 Actinomadura sp. NPDC048032 | reverse complement strand
GCAACGCTGAGACGCACACCCATGCCCCGCGCCGTCACGCCATAGGCGCACCGGGTAACCGGGTTCGGCATCCCCGCTCATCTGCTCGACTCCGGTTCACAGGGTCGCGGGAGTGGCACCAGCCGGAATCCGGCCGTCGGTGGGCAGATCGCTTATGGAGGATCTGGGCGCGAAGCCGTTTGTTCGTCGCCGTTGCTGTGGGTGCGTTGAGAGATGGTGCGTTCGAGACCGTCGAGGAGGGCGAGGAGGCCGAACTCCCGGGTCGTGGTGGTCGAGGGGATGGCCACGGTGGTGGCAAGCAGCGGGAAGCGGTCGGCGTTGAGGAGGAGCAGTTCGCGCATGATGGGGGCGGCGCTGCCGTCCGTCCAGGTCTGAGTGCCTTGGGTGGCGGCCGGGTGGGTGGCGCGGATGTGATGGGACACCGTCATGACCGCGTCGAGCCGTTCGCGTTCGGTCAGGGGGGTGTCGGTGAGGGCGCTGAGGGCTCTTTCGGACCATGCGGCCTCACGTGGGCCCATGACACGGTCGCCCACGGTGACCGACGGCAGCCAGGGGTGGCGCTGCCAGGCGGCGGACAGTCCGCGGGCGTACTCCTCCAGCTTGGCCCGCCAGCCGGCCGCCCCGCTCAGGTCGGGGGGTGTGCCGACCGCCGCCTCGACCATGATGGCCATCAGCTCTGTCTTGCCCTTGACGTAGCGGTACAGGGCCATCTTGGTGAGGCCGAGCTCGGCGGCGACGCGGTGCATGGAGACCGCCTCCAGGCCCTCGGTATCGGCGACCTTGACGGCGGTGTCGGCCAGCCGGGCGAGGTCGAAGGCGGGCCTGGGGCCTCTGGCGCGCGGCTTCCGCAGGCCCCACAACAGCTCTGCCAGTGTCCTCGGATCCTCGTTGACCGCCACGTCGCCTCCCGCTTGCCAACCGCCAAAACTGTCTCTACCGTACACAGTGTTCGGGGGACACAGTTTATCTCCGGACCCGGGAGCAGGCGGTGGCCGAGGGGCCATGCCGTGAAACGAGGAGTGAGCCGTGTCCACATCGGTGCTCGACATGTCGATGTCCCTCGACGGGTACATCGCCGATCCCAACGACTTCCTCGGCGGCGACGACGGCGAGCGGCTGCACAAGTGGGCTGACTCGGACCGGCATCCCGAGCCGGTCAAGCAGTTCCAGGACGAATGGAACGGGGCCGGCGCGATCCTCGCGGGGAGGCGGACCGCTGAGCTCATGGACCACTGGGGCGGCTCTCACGGCGGTCTCCCGATCTTCGTCCCCAGCCACCGGCCGCCCGGCCCGGCCGCCAGGTGGGGCTATCCGCTGGTGACCTACGTGAACGACGGGATCGAAAGCGCGATGGCGCAGGCGAAGGCCGCCGCCGGGGAACGGGACGTCCAGATTCGTGGCGGCGCCTACACGGTGCAGCAGGCCCTTGAGGCCGGAGTGCTGGACGAAGTGCAGATCCACCACATTCCAGTGCTCCTGGGCGCGGGGCGCCGGTTGTTCGACGTCCTGCCGTCGGAGATCGAGTTGGAGATCATTCAGGTGATCGACACGCCCGAGGCCACCCACATCCGCTACCGCGTCCGCCGGCTCGGGCGCCGCCTCCGCGGCGGGGGCCCGCTCCGGCTCGGCGGCGGGTCGCGCCTCCGCGGCGGGCGCGGACTCGGGACGGGCGCCGCCGGCGGGGACGATCACCGCGATCGGGGCGCCGATCGCCGCGGTCTCGCCCTCGGCGACGAGGATCTTCTCCAGCACGCCGGCCTCGTAGGCCTCGTACTCCATGACCGCCTTGTCGGTCTCGATGTCGACGATGACGTCGCCGACCGCGACCTCGTCTCCCGGCTGCTTCTGCCAGGAGCTGATGACGCCCTCCTCCATCGTGTCGGAGAGGCGGGGCATGAGGATCTCGGTCATCGCGCGGGCTCCAGAGCGGGTCGCGGGGACGGGGCGTCCGCCCCCGGCGTGATGCGGCCGGTCGCGCGGAGCGTGGCGCGCACGGCGGTCAGCAGGGACTCGGCGGACGGCAGCGCCGCCGTCTCCAGGGACTTGGCGTAGGGGAGGGGCACCTCGGCCATCGCCACGCGCCGGACGGGGGCGTCCAGCCAGTCGAACGCGCCCTCCTGGATCGTCGCGGCGATCTCGGCGCCGATGCCGTAGGTCAGCCAGTCGTCCTCGGCCACGACGGCGCAGCCGGTCCTGCGGACGGAGTCGACGACCGTCTGCCGGTCGAGCGGGCGCAGGCTGCGCAGGTCCACGACCTCGGCGGAGATCCCCTCGGCGGCGAGGGTGTCGGCCACCTCCGAGGCCACGCGGGCCATCCGGGAGTAGCCGATGATCGTGATGTCGGTGCCCGGACGGGTCACCGCGGCGCGGCCGATCTCGGCGGGCTCGACGTCCTCGACCGCGGCGGGCAGCTCGCCCTTGGTGTTGTAGAGGGCGAGGTTCTCCAGGAACAGCACCGGGTCGTCGTCGCGGATCGCGGCCTTCAGCATCGCCGACGCCTCGGCGGGCGTGCTCGGCGCGAGCACCTTCAGGCCGGGGATGAACGAGTAGAACAGCTCGACGTTCTGCGAGTGGGTGGCGCCGAGCTGCTGCCCGCCGCCGCCCGGGGTGCGGATCACCATCGGCACGCTGGCCTGCCCGCCGAACATGCCGTAGATCTTCGCGGCGTGGTTGACGATCTGGTCCAGGGCCAGCAGCGAGAAGTTGATCGTCATGATCTCCACGACGGGGCGCAGGCCGAGCATCGCGGCGCCGATCGCGGCGCCGACGAAGCCCTCCTCGGCGATCGGGGTGTCGCGCACGCGGCGCGGCCCGAACTCCTTGAGCAGCCCTTCGGTGATCTTGTAGGAGCCCTCGAAGAGCCCGATCTCCTCGCCCATCAGGAAGACGTTCTCGTCGCGGAGCATCTCGGCGCGGAGCGTGTCCCGGAGGGCCTGGCGGTAGGTCACGGTTGCCATGGGTGCCTCTCAGGAACCGAATACGGGGTCGGCGGGGAGCCGGCGCAGCTCGCCCGGGACCGGGGTGGCGTAGGTGTAGTCGAACAGCGTGGACACCTCGGGAGCGGGGCTCTCGTCGGCGAACGCGGCGGCGGCGTCGACCTCCGCCGTCACCTCGGCGTCGAGCCGGTCGCGGTCGTCGGCGGACAGGATCCCGGCCTCCTCCAGCTCCAGCGCCATGCGGGCCAGGGGGTCGGCGGCCTTCAGGGACTCCTTCTCCTCCTTGGACCGGTAGCGGGCCGGGTCGACGACCGAGTGGCCCTTCAGCCGGGGGCTGACGGTCTCCAGCAGGTAGGGCTTGCTCTCGGCGCGGGCGCGCTCGACGGCGGTGCGCGCGGCGTCGCGCACCGCGATCACGTCGGTGCCGTCCACCCGCAGGCTCTCCGTCCGGTAGGCGGCGCCGCGCCGGTACAGCTCCGGCTCGGCCGCGGAGCTCTCCACGGTGGTGCCCATCCCGAGACCGTTGTTGATCACGACGAAGACGACGGGGAGGTTCCAGAGGGCGGCGATGTTGAGCGACTCGTGGAACGCTCCGATCGCGGTCGTCCCGTCGCCCATCTGGCACATGACGACCTCGTCGCCGCCCTTGTAGGAGACGGCGAGCGCCGCGCCGGCCGCGAGGGGCACCTGCCCGCCGACGATCCCGTACCCGCCGAGCAGCCGGGCCTCGGCGTCGAACAGGTGCATCGACCCGCCCCAGCCCTTGGACACGCCCGTGGACCGCCCGTACAGCTCGGCCATGACGCGGTCCGCGCCGATGCCCTTGGCGAGGGCGTAGCCGTGCTCGCGGTAGTTGGTGAACAGGTAGTCGGTGGGGCGCAGCGCGGCCATCAGCCCGACGACCGTGGCCTCCTCGCCGAGGTTCAGGTGGCAGTAGCCGCCGATCTTGGCTTCGGTGTAGGCGCGGGCGGCCCGCTCCTCGAAGCGCCTGATCAGCAGCATCTGCCGGTAGTAGCCGACGAGCGTGCCGGCGTCGGCCGCCGGGGGCGCCGCGTCCGGCGCCGCCGCGTCGGTCTTCGGCTCGGGAGCCTGGGCGCCGCGCGCCCTCCGGCTCCGTGCCGGTGCGGCCTGGACGGTGTCAGCCATCGGCGACCCTTCCTTCGTCCGGGGCAGCGCCGTAGGATCGCCACGACACTCCCGATCATCATTGATCTATGATCGATCATATTGTATCTCGTACGACCCGCCCACCCGTCAAGAGGCACTTACCGGCCGTGGCGCTACGATCCAGTTTCGTGAAGACCTCCGACCAGCTGCTCCGCACCGGGCTCGCCGACCAGATCCGCGAGTTCATCGTGGAGGGCATCAGCTCCGGGCGGTGGGAGCCGGGGGAGCGCGTCGTCGAGCGCCGCATCGCCGCCGAGCTGGGCGTGAGCCAGGGGCCGGTCCGCGAGGCGCTGCGCCAGCTGGAGGCGCAGCGGCTGATCGAGACGCTGCCGAACCGGGGCGCCCGGGTCCGCGACTTCACCGAGCGGGACCTGGCCGAGATCTTCCCCGTCCGCGCGGGCCTGG
This sequence comes from Actinomadura sp. NPDC048032, assembly GCF_040653175.1. NCBI lineage: Bacteria > Bacillati > Actinomycetota > Actinomycetes > Streptosporangiales > Thermomonosporaceae > Actinomadura > Actinomadura sp. NPDC048032. The sequence continues at coordinate 5,347 of NZ_JBEZJP010000318.1, read as the reverse complement.
AGCGGACGGCCGTGGAGCTGGCGCTGCCCCGGCTCGCCGACTGCCTGGACGCGCTGGAGGAGCACAACCGCCGTCTCGGCGAGGCCGCCCGGGACGGCGACCTGCACGAGCAGATGCACCTCAGCATCGCCTTCCACCGCGAGATCGTCGAGTCGGCCGGCAACCGGCTGCTCGTCTCGGTGTGGGAGGGGCTCGGCATCGAGCTGTGGACGACCCTCTCCCTGCGCCTGCACCAGACGGAGATCTACTCCAAGTCGGCCGAGCACGCCGAGCTGATCGAGGCGTTCCGCCGCGCCGACCCGGCCGCGCCGCAGCTCCTGCACGACCACGTCATGAACTACGCCCCCTAGCCTCGCCTTCGGCGAGGCCCCTAGGGCGCCTTCTCGCGGTAGGCCGCGCTGAGCTGGAACTCCGCGTCGTCGAGGTAGGAGCGCAGCTCCCGCTCGGCCTCCGCGAAGTCGCCCCGCGCGAGCAGGTCGTGGATCCGCCGGTTGCGGGCCAGGTAGGGCTCGTGGAACTCGCGCGGCGAGCCCATCTCGTGGAAGACCAGGCGCATCTCGGCCAGCAGGTGCCGGATCATCTCGTCGACACGGGGGCTGCCCACCAGTCCGGCGATGGCCTCGTGGAAGCGGATGTCGGCGGTGCCGACGTCCGGCCAGCTCCCGGCGGCGGCGGCGCGCTCGCCGGCGAGGACCGCCGCCTCCACCCGGGCGAACGCCGCGGGCGGGGCCTGCGGCGCGCACCGTATGCCCTCGTACTCCAGGATCCGCCGCACCCGGTAGAGGTCCGCCAGGCCTTCGGCGGTGACCCGGCCCACGAACACGCCCCGGTTGAACTCGTGGACGAGCAGCCGCTCCTTGGCGAGCAGCCGGAACGCCTCGCGCACGGTGTTGCGCGAGACCTTCAGGGCCTCGCCCAGCTCCTCCTCGCGGACGCGCTCGCCCGGGGCGAGCCGCCCCTCGGTGATCTGCTCGCGCAGCAGGTCGGCGATCCGCCCGGCGGTGCTGGTCCTGTCGAGGCCGTGCCGGGCGGCCGCGATGTCGGCCAGCCACGAGCCCTGCGCCGGCACGGGCATCGGCCACCTTCCGGGGGTAGGCGCGGGAGGGCGCGCGAACGTTCTGGGGCGCTCAGCCTATCCCCGGGGACGGAGAAATGCATCAACAGGTCTCTTGATGGATTGTTGAACAATCCCTACCCTTGCGGAAAGTCGAACCCCCCGGAAGGGCCCCGCCATGACGGACCCAGCGACCCTCGACACGACCACGGAACCGGCCGCCCGCTCCCGCCGCGCCGCGCTCGCCGGCGCCATGTTCCTGATGGCCACCAGCGCCATCGGACCCGGCTTCATCACCCAGACCACCGTGTTCACCGCCCAGCTCGGCGCCGCGTTCGCCTTCGCGATCCTGGTGTCGGTGCTGGTGGACGTCGCGATCCAGCTCAACGTGTGGCGCGTCGTCGGCGTCTCGGGGATGCGCGCCCAGGAACTCGGCAACCGCGTCCTGCCCGGCGCCGGGTACGGCCTCGCCGCCCTCGACGTGTTCGGCGGCCTGGTGTTCAACATCGGCAACGTCGCCGGCACCGCGCTCGGGCTGAACGCGCTGCTCGGCCTCGACGTCAAGATCGGTGGCGCGCTGTCCGCGCTCGCCGCCATCGCGATCTTCCTGGTCCGGCGGGCCGGCGTCGCGATGGACCGGATCGTCGTCGTGCTCGGCGCCGTGATGATCCTGCTGACCCTGTACGTCGCCTTCGTCTCCGACCCGCCGCTCGGGGACGCGCTCCGGCAGAGCGTCGCGCCGGAGACCGTCGACTTCCTGGTCATCACCACGCTCATCGGCGGGACGGTCGGCGGCTACATCACCTACGCGGGCGCCCACCGCATGATCGAGTCCGGGGTGACCGGGCCCGGCAACGTCAAGGAGATCAACCGCAGCGCCGTCACCGGAATCATCGTCACCGGCCTCATGCGCGTGCTGCTGTTCCTCGCCGTTCTCGGCGTCGTCGCCGGCGGGGTGACCCTCGCCAAGGAGAACGCCCCCGCCTCGGCCTTCGAGCACGCGGCGGGCGAGGCCGGGCTGCGCGTCTTCGGACTGATCATGTGGTCGGCCGCGATCACCTCGGTCATCGGCGCGAGCTACACCTCGGTGTCGTTCCTCGTCTCGTTCTCCTCCTTCGTCGAGCGGCACCGCAACCGGCTGGTCGTCGCATTCATCCTCGTCTCCGCCGCCATCTACCTCGCCATCGGCACCGCCCCGGCGAAGCTGCTCGTCCTCGCGGGCGCGCTGAACGGGCTGATCCTGCCCTTCGGCCTCGCCGTGCTGCTGTGGGCGGCCGCCCGCCGCCGCGATCTGCTCGGCGGCCACCGGTACCCGGTCGGGCTCCTCGTCCTCGGCGTCGCGGCCTGGCTGGTGTCGCTCTACCTGGGGTGGAACAGCCTCTCCGCGCTCGACGACCTCTGGAGGTGAGGGCGGGGTGCGGATCCTCCCGAGCGGCGACGCGGCACTGCTGGTCGAACTGCCGGACCTGCCGGAGATGCTCGGCCTGTACGCGGCGCTCGCGGCGTCCCCGCCGCCCGGCGTCGCCGACCTCGTGCCGGCCGCCCGCACCCTGACCCTGCTGCTCCGTCCCGCCGCCGACCCGGCCGCGGTCGCCGCCGCGGTGCGCGCCGCCCGGCCGGGCACGGCGGGCGGCGACGCCGGCGAGGCCGAGATCCCCGTCGTCTACGACGGCGCCGACCTCGCCGAGGTCGCCCGCCTCACCGGGCTCGCCCCGGACGAGGTCGTCGCCGCCCACACCGGGACCCCGTGGCGGGTCGCGTTCACCGGGTTCGCGCCCGGATTCGGCTACCTGGAGGGCGGCGACCCGCGGCTGGACGTCCCGCGCCGCGCCACGCCCCGCGTCCGCGTCCCGGCGGGCGCGGTCGGTCTGGCCGGGCGCTTCAGCGGCGTCTACCCGGTCGAGTCCCCGGGCGGCTGGCAGCTCATCGGACGCACGGAGGCCGTCCTGTGGGACCTCGAACGCGACCCGCCCGCCCTCCTGCGCCCGGGAACGCGGGTCCGCTTCGTCCGGAGGAAATCGTGAAGCCCCGGCGGGAACCATGAAGCGCGCTCTGGACGTTCTCCGCACAGGACCCCTGGCGACAGTCCAGGACCTGGGCCGCTCGGGTCACGCGGCGCTCGGCGTGGGGGTGTCGGGCGCCGCGGACCCGGGCTCGTTCCGCCTCGCCAACCGGCTGCTCGGCAACCCCGAGGAGGAGGCCGCGGTCGAGGTCACCTTCGGCGGCCTGCACGTGCGCTGCCGCGGCGGCGTGTTCGCCGCGGTGACCGGCGCGCCCGCCCCGCTGCTGGTGGACGGCCGCCCCGAGGCCCCCTCCTCGGTCTTCCACGTCCCGGACGGCGCCGAACTGCGGATGGGCGTTCCCTCCTCCGGGCTGCGCAGCTACCTGGCCGTGCGCGGCGGCGTCGCCGTCCCGCCCGTCCTCGGGTCCCGCTCCACCGACACGCTCTCCGGCCTCGGCCCCGCCCCGCTCAAGCCCGGCGACCTGCTGCCCGTCGGCCCGCCGCCCGCCGCGGCGCCGCTCCTGGACGCCGCGCCCGTCGCGCCCCCGCGCGGCGGCGACATCGTGCTGCGCGCGATGCCCGGCCCGCGCCACGACTGGTTCGCCCCCGGCGCGCTCGCGGCCCTCTTCTCCGCCGCCTACACGGTGACCAGCGAGATCGACCGCGTCGGCATGCGCCTGGACGGCCCGGAGCTGGAGCACGCCGGGCGCGGCGAGCTGCCCAGCGAGGGGACGGTCACCGGGGCGCTGCAGGTCCCGCCGTCCGGGCGGCCCGTGCTGTTCCTCGCCGACCACCCGCTCACCGGCGGCTACCCCGTGATCGCGGTGGTCGCCTCCGCCGACGTCGGCCGCGCCGCCCAGGCCCGCCCCGGCCAGCGGCTCCGGTTCCGGCCGCACCCCGCACCGAACCTCCGGGAGGAAACATGACCGCACCCCTCGACCCGGGCGCGCTCACGCCGGACCAGGCGAGGGCCCTGTTCCGCGCCGGCCTGCGCGTTCCCACGTCCGGCTGGTGCGCCGGCTGGACGCAGGCGAACCTCATCGCCGTGCCGCGCGAGTACGCCTTCGACCTGCTGCTGTTCGCGCAGCGCAACCCCAAGCCGTGCCCCGTCCTGGACGTGACCGAGCCCGGCGAGACCTCCTCCCCGCTGTTCGCCGGGGACCTGCGCACCGACCTGCCCGGCTACGTCGTCTACGAGCACGGAGTGCCGGTCGCCGAGACGAACGACGTGACCGCCCACTGGCGCGAGGACCTCGTCTCGTTCCTCATCGGGTGCAGCTTCACCTTCGAGGACGCGCTCCGCGAGGCCGGCGTGCCCGTCCGGCACATCGAGCAGAACAGCAACGTCCCGATGTACCGGACGAACCGGATGTGCCGCCGCGCCGGCGAGTTCGGCGGCCCGCTCGTCGTCTCCATGCGCCCCGTCCCCGCCGCGCAGGTGGCCGACGCCGTGCGCGTGACGTCCCGGTACCCCTCCGTCCACGGCGCGCCCGTGCACGTCGGCGACCCCGTCGAGCTCGGCATCGACGACCTGTCCGCGCCGGACTTCGGCGACCCGGTCGAGATCCGCGTGGACGAGATCCCGGTGTTCTGGGCCTGCGGCGTGACCCCGCAGGCGGCGGTGATGGCCTCCCGCCCCAAGCTCGCCATCGGGCACGCCCCCGGCCACATGGCGATCACCGACGCGCGCGACAGCCGGTACCTCGTTCCCTGAGTCCGGCATAGGCTTCGTCCATGCCCGAGATCATCGCCCCGGGCGAACGCCTCGGGGGGCGCTACCGCATCGAGCGGCCTCTCGGCTCCGGCGGCATGGCGACCGTCTGGCGCGCGGTCGACACCGTCCTCGACCGCGCCGTCGCGGTCAAGGTCCCCAAGGACGGCGGGCCCGAGGAGTTCTCGCGGCGCCTGCGCCAGGAGGCGCAGGCCGTCGCGGCCCTGACCCACCCGGGCGTCACCGGCGTGTACGACTACGGCGAGCACCGCGTCGGCTCGGAGGGGGCCCCGTGGCGCGAGCCGCGCCGGATCCCGTACGTGGTCATGGAGCTGCTGGACGGGGAGAGCCTGGCCGTGCGCCTGGCGCGCGGCCCGCTGCCCTGGCGCGAGGCGGCCGGGATCTGCGCCCGGGTCGCCGACGCCCTGGCCGCCGCCCATGACGCCGGCATCGTGCACCGCGACATCAAGCCCGGCAACGTCTACCTCACCCCGGTCGAGGTGAAGGTCCTCGACTTCGGCATCGCGTTCACCGGCACGGCGGGCGGACCGGTGATGGGCACGCCCGCCTACATGGCGCC
>NZ_JBEZJP010000317.1:0-9858 GCF_040653175.1 Actinomadura sp. NPDC048032 | reverse complement strand
CTCGTCGCGGCTCTGCGTCCGCTCGTGGCGCAGGCCTACGCGGCGCTCGCTCCGCACAGCGGCGGGGTCCTGCGCGTTCGCGGGATCCTGCGCGTAGGCCGGGTCCTGAGGATGGCCGTGCGTCACTCCCGTGTCCGCCGGGTGCTCGACCACGCGCTCGACCCGTTCGGCGGGACGGCCACCGGGCGGCGGCGGGTCCTCGATGATGTGCTCCTCGCGGACCACCGTTCCCGGCTCGTCGCCGTAGGCGGGGTCGGCGCCGACCACACGTCCGGCGGCGCGGCGCGGCCGCGTGTACTTGAGCGTGAACCCCAGGCTGATCAGACCGACCAGGATGAGGATCCATCCGACCATGTGGATGTCGAGGCCGCTCAGGTCAACGCGGATGGCGAAAGCCAGGATCGCCCCGAGGGCGATGAATGCGAGACTGACTCCGATTCCCATGTGTCGGAGCTCCTTCCGGAGGGACGGACGGGCGTCACGGCAGCCTGTACCCGACCCTCGGCGAATATGCGGAGGGGTCATGTGGTTATCGCCATAACGCAAGGGTCGTCCCACCCCGGCGTCCTGTTGTTCACAGGAACGTTTCGCGTGCACGGCCCCACCGGGTTTTGTGGAACGATTCGTCTGGTGGGGACTGCACGGGAGGTTTTCGGTGACGCACTGCCGATCGCGGAGCGCTACGCGGCGTTTCTCGCCGAGGCCGGGGTCGAACGCGGGCTCATCGGGCCGCGCGAGGCCGACCGGCTTTGGGAACGCCATCTGATCAACTGCGCGGTGGTCTCGTCGGCCATACCGCGCGACGCCCGGGTCGTCGACATCGGCTCGGGCGCGGGGCTCCCCGGCATCGTGCTGGCCATCGTCCGGCCCGACCTGCGGATCACCCTGCTGGAGCCGCTGCTGCGGCGCACGACGTTCCTGAACGAGTGCGTCGAGCTGCTCGACCTGCGGAACGTCGAGGTCCGGCGGGCCCGCGCCGAGGACGTGACCGAGGAGTTCGCGGTGGACGTCGCCACGGCACGCGCCGTCGCCCCCCTCGAACGCCTGGCCCGGTGGGCGCTGCCGCTGCTGCGGCCGGGTGGCGAGCTCCTCGCGCTCAAGGGCGAGCGGGCCGCGGGCGAGCTGGAGGAGGCGGAGCCGGTCCTGAAGCGCTTCGGGGTGCGCTCGACGGAGCTGCTGCAAGTCGGGCGCGGTATGGTCGACCCGCCGACAACACTCGTCCGTGTGGTCGCCGGCCGAGAAGAGGTTGTCGGGCGACGGCAGCGCGCCCCCCGGCGCGCCAAAGGGTCGAGGAAGAGGTCTTCATGAGCACGGGACCAGGACTGGGCAGGCCTGACCGCGCCGACGAATCCCCCGACGAACAGCCGTCCGGCCCGGGCGGGCCCGGCGCGGACGAGGGCGCCCCGGCGCCCGCCTCCGGGGGGACGCGGCCGGACCCGGGATCATCGCCGGGCACCGCTCCCTCCGGGCACGCGATGTGGGGTAACACGACGTCCGGTACCGCGGAGAACGTCGGCTACGTGCCGACCAACGCCGGCGCGCAGCCGCCGGTCTCGCGGAACGGACCAAACCAGGGGGAGTCGGAACTCGTGCGAGAGGCGCTGCGGGACGCCAAGGTTTCACATGAAACAGCCGTCACCGCGCTCAAGGCGATGTCGGGCCGCAGGGAGCGGGAGTGGCCGCGGCCCGACCGATGCCGGGTCATCACCATCGCCAACCAGAAGGGGGGCGTCGGCAAGACCACGAGCTCGGTGAACATCGCCGCCTCCCTCGCCATGCACGGCGCGCAGGTGCTGGTGGTCGACCTCGACCCGCAGGGCAACGCGTCCACCGCCCTCGGCATCGACCACCACGCCGAGGTGCCGTCGATCTACGACGTGCTGATCGAGGACATGGCGCTGTCCGACATCATCGTCCCGGCGCCGGAGATCCCCAACCTCTTCTGTGCGCCGGCCACCCTCAACCTCGCCGGCGCGGAGATCGAACTCGTCTCCAAGGTGGCCCGCGAGTCGCGCCTCCGGCGGGCCCTGGACGCCTACGACATCGAGAAGTTCGACTACGTGCTGATCGACTGCCCGCCGTCGCTCGGTCTGCTCACCGTGAACGCCCTCGTCGGGGGCGACGAGCTACTCATCCCGATCCAGTGCGAGTACTACGCCCTCGAGGGGCTGGGCCAGCTCATCCGCACCGTCGACCTCGTGAAGGCCCACCTCAACCCGAAGCTCAGGGTGTCGACCATCCTGCTGACGATGTACGACGCCCGGACCCGCCTCGCCGCGCAGGTCGCCGACGACGTCCGGAGCCACTTCGGCGACGTCGTCCTCAACACGGTGATCCCCCGCAGCGTCCGGGTGTCCGAGGCGCCCAGCTACGGGCAGTCCGTCATGACCTACGACCCCGGTTCGAGCGGCGCCCTCGCCTACAGCGAGGCCGCCTCGGAGATGGCCCACGGAGGAGCTGTCCAGTGAGCCAGCAACGACGCGGTCTGGGCAGGGGCCTCGGCGCCCTCATTCCCACCGCCCCGCCCATGCCGGCGTCCGCCGAGCCGAACGGTGCGGGAGAGCCGGGCTACCCCGGCGGCCCCGTCCCGGGCGGCGCGGCCGCTCCCGCACCGTCGCTCGAACCGGTCGCCGGAGCCCATTTCGCGGAACTGCCCGTCCGCTCGATCACGGTCAACCCGCGCCAGCCCCGCGAGCATTTCGACGACCAGGCTCTGGAGGAGCTCGCCGAGTCGATCGGCATCGTCGGACTGCTGCAGCCGATCGTCGTCCGCAAATCCTCCTCGGAGGAGCACGACTACGAGCTCATCATGGGCGAGCGCCGCTGGCGCGCGTCGAAGATGGCCGGGCTGGACGTCATCCCGGCGATCGTCCGCGACACCGGCGACAACGACCTGCTCCGTGACGCGCTCATGGAGAACCTCCACCGGCAGCAGCTCAATCCGCTGGAGGAGGCGGCCGCGTACCAGCAGCTGCTGCAGGACTTCGGCGCCACCCACGAGCAGCTCGCCACCCGGATCGGCCGGTCGCGTCCGCACATCACCAACACGCTCCGCCTGCTGAACCTGCCGCCCGCCGTCCAGCGCCGGGTGGCGGCGGGCGTGCTGTCCGCCGGTCACGCCCGAGCGCTGCTCTCCCTCGAAAGCGTCGAGGCCCAGGAGCACCTGGCGCAGCGGATCGTCCAGGAGGGCCTCTCCGTCCGCGCGCTCGAAGAGATGATCGCGCTCCGCGAGGTGGAGGACGAGCCGAAGACGCCGCGCCAGGGCCGCCGCCAGAAGCCGGTGGCCCCCGGCCTCAAGGAACTGGCCGACCGCCTCTCCGACCGCTACGAGACGAGGGTCCGCGTCGACATGGGCCGCAACAAGGGCAAGATCGTCGTAGAGTTCGCCACCCTGGAGGACCTGGACCGCATCATCAAGTCCATGGCCCCCGACCCCGAGGCGGACGACTCCTAGCCCGCGCACCCCAGCGCCCCGGACCCCCAAAGGCTCCGGGGCGCTTCTCATTCCCACCCAACGTTTCCCGTGAAACATCCCCGAGAACCACGCGCCCGAAGAAGCGAGAGCCGTCGCACGTAGTCGCCGCTCCCCCCACACCCGCCGCCGCATCCCGCCACACGCCCTCGCCCGCAGCGCATCCTGCCCACTGCGGCCCCCGTCGACAGTCCCCCGGACCGCCGATGCGAACGCGGTCCGCGGCACCAAGAGAGGCACGATGATCGCCGCAAAGGGATCTGGCCACCCCAGCGAGCGTCGGCGTACCGGCTCACCCGCTGAGCGCAGGGCCGCCACCCACCGCAGGCGTCCCAGACAAACCAACCACGCCCACAGCGATGCGCCTCTTCTCCCCGTCGCGCTCAGCTCTATGGAGCGCACAGTAGACCGCCTACAGCAGCGCCCCGGGTAAACCGGCCACGCCGACGACGCTCCGCCCGGCCGTCCTGCCGCGCCCACCGTGCTTCGCGGTCGATCACAACCAGCCCCACAACGGACAAGCCGACCGCGTCGACGCCGACCCGCCTGCTGTTCCTGCCGCGTCCCCGCGATACGGCACGGCCGACCGCAGACAACGGCGTCCTGGACGAGCCGTCACATGAACGGTGATCCGGAAGGTGGCCCCGTCGCGCCCCTCCGATTCTTCGCAGTCGGTCACAGACACCCGGCGTACCGGCCAGACAAACGCGGCAAGGGCGACTCAAATAGCCCCCCCGTCGCCTCCACCCTCTAAGGAGCTAGTTGCCCCCAGAGGGGCGCCCCCAGAGCGGCGCCCCCTGGGCAGCCCCGCCAAGTCGACGGTGACCCGCTTGGTGACCCCGTTGCGCCTCCCTGCTTCGCGGTTGCCCACAACCCACGGCGTACCGGACAGACCTGCCACGCCGCCGATGATGCGCCCCGCGACTCGTCTCGCCCAGCACGGGGCCCCGCGGTCATGCGCCACCAACGGCACCCCAGACAGTCCGGCCGCGCCGACGGTGATCCGACTGGTGACTCGTCTCGCCCAGCACTGTGCGCCGCGGTAGGGCGCCTACAGCGGTGTCCCGGGCAGGCCGGCCACACCGACGGGGACCCGCCTCGTGTGCCTGTCGTCCCCCCGCGGTGAGCGGGCAGTCCTAGCCGTGGTGCGTAAGTGTGGGTCTCCAACGGGCGACTCCCTGCCTCCCCCGAGTCTTGCCCTGGGCGCCGTGGACCGTTGTCGACAGGCCAGCCGGGCGACGATGCGGGTGCTTGATCCGGCCGCGCCTTGAGCAGCGCGGTGAATGCCTCCAAAATGACTTGGTCATCCCGGTTGGCGTCGGCGTTCGTGCCCGCCCTCAGGCCGCGGGTCCCACCGCGCATCACACCCGGACGTAGACAAGGCGTCCCGGGCAAACCGACCACGCCGTCGCTTGATCCGCCTGTTGTTCTCCGTCGCACACAGCCCTCTGCCATGCGGTCGGCGCGCGCCTCGCATGCGGGCCGCGTCTACGGTGAGCGCAGGTGATCGTGTCACGTCCAGCTCCGTGCGACGAAGTAGGCCGTGACCAACGGCGTCCCGGGCAGGGCCGGCCGCATCGACGGAAACCCGCCTGCCAGTTGCGCCGTCCTCGTGCTTCGCGGTCGGTCGCGATCGCCGGGGTAGCGGATACACCGGCCGCATCGAGGGTGATCCGCCTGGTGAGTTCGTCGTGCTCTCCGATGTGTCACGGGCGGCCGTAGACGACGGCCTCTCGCACGAGTCGACAGGGGTGACGGTTGATCCGCCTGAGGGTTAAGCGCTCCCGCTGCGGTCGTAGACAACGGCGTCCTGGACGAGTCGGCCGCGCTGACGATGATCGCCCGTGGTGATCCCTTCGCGCACGTGAGCCTATGAGCGGTCGCAGACAACGGCCGGGCGGGTCAACCGCGCCGACGGTGATGGCGGAATACGGGTTCTCCTGTCCTGCCCCGGGGGACGCAATAGTCGCCCGCAGCGGCGTCTGGGCATGGCGGTTGAACGTCCGGCCCACCTCGGCGCGGGTCGCAAGGCCTGAGGGGACGGTTGGCGGTAGGTGGTCCGCGTGGGCGCTGTTGTGGCACCTCGCTCCCCCGTGCCCGCCGGAGCAGGTTTCACGTGAAACTGTCCGTCCTGTAACCCGTGGAATTCGGGAGTAGACGGACGCATGACGACCTGAGCATTGGCGCAGGAGGCCGTGAGGACCGCCCGGGGGCTGAGCATGAGGGACGAGCTGCGGAGCGCGGGGGTTCGACCGAGGAGCGGGTGACCGTGTGCCGCGTGCGCGGGTTCGTCGGGTGCGGCGGGGCTCTCGGCTGCCTCACCGCTGTGTGTTGCCATGGGCTTGGGGAGGGCTTCGCTGGGGCGTCACCTAGGTGAGTGCGGAGTTCGCTGTTTCACGTGAAACGAGGGTCAAGGTGCTCGGCGGGCAGGGGGCAGAGTGGGGACTGCGCCTTGTCGTGCAGTGCCATTCGGGGCCCTCAGGGGAGTTCGGGTGCCTTTGGCCTTGCTCGCAGACACGCGGCCTAGGCGCCTGAGGTAGGCCTAGGGCGGATCCCGAGTTGGATCGCGGTGGGAGCGGTCGGAGCGAGAGATCGACCTGGGGCTTGATGCCGCCCCTCGCCGCTTGTGCGACCTTGCCGTGGTCGGCCACACGAGATCTGATCGACGTTCTTTCCGGCGCGAACGAGATTGAGGCGGCCCTGTGTGGGGCGGTGGGGTCTGCGTGCCGTGGCCCTGGTGTCGAACGCCCTTGGCTGCACTTCGTCTACTAGTGAGCCGTCGTGATCGCGGGCCGCGTGTTCCGTGGGTCCGTCCTCTGGTGATCTCTTGGTCAGCCGATGCCCTTGTAGATCGCTCTAGTGTCAGGAGGCGGGCGAGTGTGGGGCAGGTCGAGATCAAGTGCCGCTTCCGCCTGACGGGGGCTAGGGAGCAGATCTAGGCCCATCTGCGGGCTTTGGTGGTGGCTGGAGCGGTCGGTGGGCCTCGCTCGGACGAGTTCAGCCCGCATTCTTCATGGCAGGCGATTAGCGGCTGCTGCCGTCCGCGGCGGCACTTGAACAGGGTGGTGTAGGCGGTTCAGGGGGACTTGTTAGTGGGAACTTCGGCGAGCACTTGGAAGGGCGCGCGGTCGATCGCCTTGCCGTCGTGCGCGGGGCCGTTGCGTTGTGCGCAAGGGGTCAATGTGGCGAGCCAGCGGGTTCCGCTGTGGGGTCAGCGGAGGTGGGAGCGGAGGAGGGATTCGCACACTTCGCCCAAGTCCAGGTCGGCGACGCTGACGGCTCGGGGGAGGAGGCTGGTCTCCGTCATCCCGGGGGCGACGTTGACCTCCAGGAAGTGCACCTCGCCGTCGGGGGAGACGATGAGGTCGGTGCGGGAGAGGTCGCGGAGGCCCAGGGCGCGGTGGGCGGTGATCGCGGCCTCGGCGGCGCGGGCGGTCGCTTCGGGGGTGAGGCGGGCTGGGGTGACGAACTCGGTGTCGCCGGCGTCGTAGCGGGCCGTGTAGTCGTAGCGTCCGCCGGGGGCGACGATCTCCACGGCGGGGAGGGCGGTCGGGACGCCGTCGCGCTCGATGACGCTGACCGCGACCTCGGTGCCCTCGATGTAGCGCTCGACGAGGGCGGCGTCGCCGTAGGCGAAGCAGCCGACCATGGCGGCGGACAGCTCGGACGCCTCGTGGACGACGGAGGTGCCGAGGGCCGAGCCGCCGCGGGTCGGCTTCACGAACAGGGGCAGGCCGAGGCCGCGGACGATCTGGTCCAGGACGGACGCCGCGCCGAGGTCGTGGAAGACCTCCTTCGGCAGGGCGACGGACTCGGGCGTCCGCAGACCCGCGCGCCGCACCACCGACTTGGCGGTCGGCTTGTCCCAGACGACGCGGCACGCGTCCGGGCGGGCGCCGACATAGGGGACGTCCAGGAGGCCGAGGACGTCGCGGATCGAGCCGTCCTCCCCCGCCGCGCCGTGCAGGACGGGGAAGACGACGTCCGGCGGGTCGTCGGTCAGGGAGTCCAGGAGGGTCGCGTCGGCGTCGCGGAGCTCGACCGGGATGTCGCGGGCGCGCAGCGCGTCGGCGACCCGCCTGCCGGAACGGAGCGAGACCTCCCGCTCGTAGGAGAGCCCTCCGGCGAGAACGACGACATGCCCCAGTTCCAAGATGCTCCTCGTTTCACGTGAAACAGTCAGACGATGCCCGGGCCCGGCGTCTGGACGCCGGTGGACGTCCCGCCGCGGGTGCTCCCGAAAGTGTCCCGGAGACGGATCTCCTGTTCCACCACGCCCGCCAGCCGGCGGACGCCCTCGCGGATCCGGTGCGGCTCGGGGAAGCAGTAGGACAGGCGCATGTGCCGGTGGCCGGTGCCGTCCGCGTAGAAGCCGGTGCCGGGGACGTAGGCGACGCGCTCCGCGATCGCGCGGGGGGCCATCGCCTTGGCGTCGAGTCCCTCGGGAAGGGTGAGCCAGACGAAGAAGCCGCCGGCGGGGCGCGTCCAGGTGCACCCGTCGGGCATGAGCTGGTCAAGGGACTCCAGCATCGCGTCACGGCGCGCCCGGTACAGCTCCCGGAAGTCCTTGATCTGCTCCCGCCACGGCTGCGTCGAGAGGTACTCGCGGACGGCGAGCTGCGAGAAGTTGGACGGGCAGAGGATCGCGGACTCGGCGGCCAGCACGAGTTTCGCCCGCACCGCGTGCGGCGCCAGCACCCAGCCGACGCGGAGCCCGGAGGCGATCGTCTTGGAGAACGAGCCGAGGTAGATGACGCGTTCGGCGTCGTCCGCGCGCAGGGCCCGCATGGGCTCGCCGTCGAAGCCGAGGAGCCCGTAAGGGTTGTCCTCGATGACCAGCACGTCGTACTCGGCGCAGATCTCCAGGATTTGGGCGCGGCGGGCCGTGGTGAGGGTGACGCCCGCGGGGTTCTGGAAGGTCGGGACGGTGTAGAGGAACTTGACCCGGCGTCCCTGGGCGCGGAGGCGGGCGAGGGTCTCGCGCAGCGCGGACGGGACGAGGCCGCCTTCGTCCAGCGGCACGTGCACCACGTCGGCCTGGTAGGAGGCGAACGTGCCGAGCGCGCCCACGTAGGACGGGGCCTCCGCCAGGACGACGTCGCCGGGGTCGACGAAGATCTTGGTGATGAGGTCGAGCGCCTGCTGCGCGCCGACGGTGACGACCACGTCGTCCGCGGACGCCTGGACGCCCTCCAGGGACATGACCTCGCAGATGTGCTCGCGGAGCCGCTCGTCGCCCTGGGCGGAGCCGTACTGGAGGACCTCGGCGCCCTTGCCGGCGACGAGTTCGCCGATCATCCGGCCGACGGCGTCGAGGGGGAGCGCCGAGACGTAGGGCGCGCCTCCCGCGAGCGAGACCACCTCGGGGCGGGAGACCATCGCGAACAGGGCCCGGATCTCCGACGGCACCATGCCGGCGGCACGGGCGGCGTAGCGATCCGCATAGGCATCCGTACGCGAGTGCTGTTCCACGAGGCACCTCCGGGGCGATTCGGCTTCCCTGCAACCTACGTCATGACCGCCGCGGCGGGGCGCTCGGGTGTGGCGTGCCGCGGCATTGGGGAAACTCCTGTCCGATACGATGCCCGCGGGTCCCGGATGGTTTGCCGGGAGCTTCCGCCGTCACGGGTCCCAGGCCGGCGGGCGAGGATCGCAACAGGGGGTGCCGACCCGGTGTCGCGTCGTCTCGTCAACATCACGCTGGACAATCTCGATGATCTGCCGCACCGCTGCCGCGGGTGCGTGTTCTGGGAGCTGGATCCGGTGAGCCGGGACCGGGCCCGGGAGAGCGGCGACGCGGGCCTGGAGAAGGAGGCGTGGATCTCCTCGACCCTCCTGGAGTGGGGCAGCTGCGGCAAGATCGTTTACGTGGACGACGTTCCGGCGGGGTTCGTCATGTACGCGCCGCCGCTGTACGTGCCGCGGTCGGTGGCGTTCCCGACGAGCCCGGTGAGCGCGGACGCGGTGCTGCTGATGACGGCGCACGTCCTTCCGGAGTTCGCGGGCGGCGGCATCGGCCGGATGCTCGTCCAGGGGGTCGCGAAGGACCTGACGCGCCGGGCCGTGAAGGCGATCGAGGCGTTCGGCGACCTGAAGGGCGAGGAGGGCGGGTGCATGGTTCCCGCCGACTACCTGCTGTCGGTCGGCTTCAAGACCGTCCGGCCGCACCACCGGTACCCGCGGCTGCGGCTGGAGCTGAAGTCGGCGCTGTCATGGCGTGAGGACGTCGAGGTGGCGCTGGAGCGGCTGCTGGGGTCCATGACCCCCGAAGGGGCCCTGCGGCCCGTCTGAGGCGCTCTGAACGGCGCGGGGCCCCCCCACCGGGGGGGGGGGGGGGCACCCCTTCGCGCGCGCCGCCGGCGGCGGGGGGGGGGCTGAGGGACACG
>NZ_JBEZJP010000316.1:0-9900 GCF_040653175.1 Actinomadura sp. NPDC048032 | reverse complement strand
GCGGCGGGGACCATGACGCCGAGGTCGATGACGTCGTAGTTGTTGCAGCCGAGGACGACGCCGACGATGTTCTTGCCGATGTCGTGCACGTCGCCGGACGTCGGCTGCCGGCTACAGCCGTGTCAGAGGTCGACCTGTCAGATGTCGACCTCGGCCCACACGACCTTTCCGCCGGTCACCGGGTCGGCGCCCCAGGAGTTGGCGAAGCGGTCGACGATGAACAGGCCGCGGTGCGACTCGTCCAGGGGGCCGGGCACGGTCAGCCGGGGCAGCTGGGACGCGCGGTCGCGGACCTCGACGCGGATCCGGCCGCTGCCGCGCAGCAGCCGCAGCTCCAGGGCCGTCCCGGCGTGCCGGACGGCGTTGGCGACGAGCTCGGCCACGATCGCCGTGACGAGCTCCTCACGGTCCATGAGCGCCCAGGTGCGCATGGTGCGGGCCGCGAGTCGCCTGGCGTACTCGACCGCCTCGGTCTGGGGCGCCGCGCGCAGCGTGGTCTCGGTCATCGGGTCGGTCACTCCGCCCGCTCGCCGTTCTTCATCGTGTCCCTTCACCGCCCATCGGCCGGAGCCTCCTCCACCGGATCCTCCATGAGGAAGCGGTCGAGCCCCGTCGTGCGCAGCACGTTCTCGACGCGGCCGTAGGCCCCGGTGACGGTGAGCGTGGCGTTCTGCGCACGCGCGTGCTTGTACGCGCGGACGAGGACGTTCAGGCCGGAGGAGTCACAGAAGTCGACCGCCGCGAGGTCGACGACGACCGACCGCTCGCCCGCGTCCACGAGCTCGGTCAGCCGAGCGCGCAGCTCGTCGGAGGAGTGCAGGTCTATCGAGCCGCGCGCGGCGATCGTCGCACGGCCTTCCTGTCGTGTCGTGTGCAAGGCAAGCCCCACGCCACCCCACCTTACCGATTGTTGGTCTCCATCATGACGCCCGCAGAACGATGAGGGCAACGTCGTCGTTCGACGGCTCCGGGCCGAAGTCGCGGACGGCGCGCTGGATGCGCGCCGCCACCGCCCCGGCGCTCAGACCGGTGCAGCCTGCGAGAAGCCGCTCCAGGCCGTGCCCGTCGCCGAGCAGCCGGTTGCCGGAGCGCCGCTCGGTGACGCCGTCGGTCACGCAGAGCAGTACCTCTCCGCGCCGCAGCTCGACGGTGTCGGTGGTGAACTCCACGCCGTCGAAGACGCCCAGCAGCGGCTGGGGCGAGGCGGCCTCGCGGACGCCGCCCTCGGGATCGAGCACCAGCGGGGGCGGGTGCCCCGCGCTCGTCAGTTTGATCGTCACGCCGTCGCGGCGCCGGCGGGCCGCGATCTCGCCGTGCAGCAGGGTGAGCAGCCGCCCGCGCTCGCCCTCGCCGAGGATGAGCCGGTTGAGCCGGGCGAGGACGGCCGGGACGGACAGGTCCTCGGCGGCGAGGATGCGCAGCGCGTGCCGGGCCAGGCCGGTGACGGCGGCGGCCTCGGGGCCGGTGCCGCACACGTCGCCGATGGCGAACCGCCAGCGGGTCGCGGGGGCCGCGCCGCCGGGCCGGCGGCCGCTCGCGAAGACGTCGTAGAAGTCGCCGCCGACCTCGCTGCCCTCCCCGGCGGGCTCGTAGACCACCGCCACCTCCAGGCCGGGGATCTCGGGGATGCCGGGCGGCAGGAGGCTGCGCTGCAGGGCGCTGCTCATGGCGGTCTGGGCGGAGAACAGGCGCGCGTTGTCGACGGCGAGGGCGGCGCGGCGGCTCAGCTCCTCGGCCAGCTCGATCGCGCTGCGGGGGAAGCGGTCGCCGGCCGGGCGGCCGATCACGATGGTGCCGATGCGCCGGCCGCGGGCGATCAGGGGGAAGGCGTAGACCTGGTCGGTGGCGGTGTCGCCGGCGGCGGCCCGGACCTCCCCGGGCGCGGCGGCGAGCCCGTTCCAGGGCCCGGGGGCGTCGGTGGGCGGGGCGGCGCCCGCGTGTTCGAGCAGGTCGCGCAGGCCGTCGGAGCGCTCCTCGTCGGCGTGCCACACGTAGGCGAGCCGGTCGGGCTCGGCCTCGGTGACGGTGTAGACGGCGCACCAGGTGGCCAGGCGCGGCACGACGAGCTGGGCGACCAGCGCCATCGTGCGCTCCTGGTCGAGGGTGCCAGCGAGCAGGTCGCTGGCCTCGGCGACGAAGCTCAGCCAGCCGCGCCAGGATCGTTCCAACTCGCCGACCCTGGCCTTCTCCAGGGAGAGCGACATCTCGTCGGCGAGCCGGCCGAGGCGGGCGCCGTCGGCCTCGCCGAAGCGGCCGGACAGGGACGAGACGGCGACGATCAGGCCTGTCAGGCGGCCCTGCGACTCCAGCGGGGCGGCGGCCAGCGAGGAGGCCCGCAGCGCCGCCGCGATCGGGTCGGAGGCGTCCGCGGCGACCCAGGCGGAGCCGGCGCGGGCGGCGGGGGTGAGGGAGGAGACCGACAGCTCGCCGAGCGGCATCTCGGCGGCGGTCCCGGCCGCCGAGCCCATGATCAGCCGTCCGTCGCGTTCGGTCAGCAGGACGGCGGCGCCCTCGGCGCCGAGGAGCTCCCGCGCGGCGGCGACGCCGTCCTCCATGGCCTCCACGGCCGCCGGAGAGCGCAGGAGCCGGTCGCCGGCCGCGGGGATCTCGCCCGTGCCGCCCGCGAGCCGGCCCTCCCGGGCCTGCCCGCCGGCGCCGGGCCCCTCGCGCGCCTGCTCGGCCGCGTCGCGGGCCCGGGCGGGGAGTTCGTCCCGCAGGGAGCCGGTTCCGGCGATGTCGGCGGTGAAAGCGGCCTCCGCGCCCTCCGCGGCCGCGCCCTCGGCCGGCACCGCGGCACCGGCGGCGCCGGGACGGGGCAGGCGGAACCAGACGCCCTTGGTGCGGCGGTCGTAGGAGACGCCCCAGGAGTCGGCGAGGCGGGCGATGGACGGCAGGCCGCGCCCGCTGGAGGCGGTGACGCCCGGCATCTCGATGCCCCGGGTGGGGTGGCGGTCGCGGACCTCGATCTCGACGTTCCCGCCCGCCAGGCGGCAGGAGACCTCGAACGAGGTCCCCGCGTAGGCGATCGCGTTGGTGGCGAGCTCGCTCGTCGCGAGGACGGCGTCGTCGGCCACCTCGTCCAGACCCCAGTCGGCCAGCACCTTGCGGACGAACCGGCGCGCGTCCGCCACCGCCGCCGCGGCGGACGGGAAGGTGGCCGTCGCCGTCTGCCGATCCAACTGTCGTCCCTCGTTCGAAGCGTTTTCTACCCGGGCCTGGCTATCGTGGCAGACTGCTCGGCCGCCCGGCACCGAGAGCCGCGAACCCGCCCCGGAACGCGTCCGGCCTGGGCCTTCACGATCCCGCCACAACACGACAGACCGTAACACGAAGGCTACGAGAGAGGACGCGCCCCCGGTCCCGCCCGGGCGGCGGAACCACGCGGAAGAAAGTCCGCCGCCGCGCGGCGACGTAGAGTACAGGTGCGGCCGATGAGGCCCCTAGAGCAGCCAGGAGTCCGTGGTATCCGGATAACCGACGAATCGCGGGCCAGGAGGATGAAGAGCATGCCGCGTACCGCGTCACGTGCCCGCCCGAGCGGCGGGTACCGCGACACCACCCCGCGTTACAGCGACGCGGACCTCGAACCGCTCCTGAAGGCGCTGGTCGCCGTCCGGGACGGCAAGGCGAGGTCGGAGCTGGACGTGCCGGGCGAGGGGGCCGTGGCGGAGGCCGCCGCCGTCCTGGAGGAGATCCGGGAGAACGGCATGGAGCTGGCCTCGGGCCTGAGCCGCGTCCGGAAGGAGATCGGCCGGGAGGGCCAGCTGCGGGGACGCCTGACGCCGGGGACGCTGCGGGGCACCTGGGCGGGCGCCGTGGAGGACGCGAACGCGATCATCGACAAGCTCACCGACCTCGCCACCGGGATGAGCCAGGTGGTGGAGGCGGTCGCGGCCGGCGACCTCAGCCAGCGGGTGGAGCTGCGGGTGCGCGGCAGGCCGATGCGCGGTGAGCTGCTGCGCATGGCCAGGTCGGTCAACGGCATGGTCGAGCTGCTCGACCAGTTCACCTGGGAGGTCACCCAGTTCGCCCGCGAGGTGGGCACCGAGGGGCGGCTCGGCGGCCAGGCGCCCGCCCGCGGCATGACCGGCCGCTGGCGGGACGTGACCGCGTCGGTGAACGTGATGGCGTCGCGGCTGACCTCGCAGGTCCGCGACATCGCCGAGGTCACCACGGCGGTGGCGCGCGGCGACCTGACCCGCAAGGTCACGGTCGAGGCGACCGGTGAGCTGCAGGAGCTGAAGCTCACCGTGAACACGATGGTCGACCAGCTGTCGGCGTTCGCCGGCGAGGTCACCCGCGTGGCGCGCGAGGTCGGCACGGAGGGCCAGCTGGGCGGCCAGGCGAACGTGCCGGGCGTCAGCGGCGTCTGGAAGAACCTGACCGACAACGTCAACGCGATGGCGAACAACCTGACCTACCAGGTCCGCAACATCGCCCAGGTCACCACCGCCGTCGCCGAGGGCGACCTCGGCAAGAAGATCACCGTCGACGCCCAGGGCGAGATCCTGCAGCTCAAGAACACCGTGAACACCATGGTCGACACCCTCTCGGCCTTCGCCGACGAGGTCACCCGCGTGGCCCGCGAGGTCGGCACCGAGGGGCGCCTCGGCGGCCAGGCCCGGGTCCCCGGCGTGAGCGGCGTGTGGAAGGACCTGACCAACAACGTCAACGGCATGGCGTCCAACCTGACCTACCAGGTCCGCAACATCGCCCAGGTCACCACCGCCGTCGCCGAGGGCGACCTCGGCAAGAAGATCACCGTCGACGCCCAGGGCGAGATCCTGGAGCTCAAGGACACCGTGAACGCGATGGTCGACACGCTGTCGGCCTTCGCCTCCGAGGTCACCCGCGTCGCGCGCGAGGTCGGCACGGAGGGGCGGCTCGGCGGCCAGGCGATCGTGCCCGGCGCGGGCGGGGTCTGGCTCGACCTGACCGACAACGTCAACTCGATGGCGAACAACCTCACCAACCAGGTGCGCGGCATCGCGCAGGTCACCACGGCGGTGGCGCAGGGCGACCTGACCCGCAAGATCGAGGTCGACGCGCAGGGCGAGATCCTCCAGCTGAAGACCACCCTCAACACGATGGTCGACACGCTGTCGGCGTTCGCCGACGAGGTCAGCCGCGTGGCCCGCGAGGTCGGCACCGAGGGCCGCCTCGGCGGCCAGGCCCGGGTGCCCGGCGCGGGCGGCATGTGGAAGGACCTGACCGACAACGTCAACGGCATGGCGTCCAACCTGACCTACCAGGTCCGCAACATCGCGCAGGTCGCGACCGCGGTCGCGCACGGCGACCTGACGCGGCGCATCGACGTGGACGCCCAGGGCGAGATCCTCGAACTGAAGACCACGCTGAACACGATGGTCGACACGCTGTCGTCGTTCGCCTCCGAGGTCACCCGCGTGGCGCGGGAGGTCGGCATCGAAGGCCGTCTCGGCGGTCAGGCGGAGGTCGAGGGCGTCTCGGGCACGTGGAAGCGGCTCACCGAGAGCGTCAACGAGCTGGCCGGCAACCTCACCACCCAGGTCCGCGCGATCGGGGAGGTCGCGAGCGCGGTCGCCACCGGCGACCTGACCCGGACGATCACCGTCGAGGCGCGCGGCGAGGTCGCCGAGCTGAGCGACAACGTCAACCTGATGGTCGCGACGCTGCGCGAGACGACCCGCGCCAACGAGGAGCAGGACTGGCTCAAGACCAACCTGGCCCGGATCGGCGGGCTCATGCAGGGCCACCGCGACCTCCAGCAGGTCGCCGACCTGATCATGCGTGAGCTGACGCCGACCGCCAGCGCCCAGTACGGCGCGTTCTACCTGGCCGAGAGCGCGGGCGAGGACACCGACCTCGTCCTGATCGCCGGGTACGGGACGCGGCGGCACCGCGGCGGGGCGGTCCGGTTCGGTCTCGGCGAGGGCCTCGTCGGGCAGGCGGCGCAGGAGCGCCGGCCGCTGCTGATCGCCGACGCCCCCGCCGACTACGTCAAGATCGGATCGGGTCTCGGCGAGGCGTCCCCGGTCAACATCATCGTGCTGCCGATCGTGTTCGAGGACGAGGTGCTCGGCGCGATCGAGCTCGCCTCGTTCGGCCGGTTCACCGACGTCCACCTGGCGTTCTTCAGTCAGCTGATCGAGACGATCGGGGTCACGCTCAACGCGATCCGGGCCAACACCCGCACCGAGGCGCTGCTCGGCGAGTCGCAGCGGCTCGCGCAGGAGCTGCAGGAGCGCTCGGACGAGCTGCAGCGCCAGCAGGGCGAGCTCCGGCACTCCAATACCGAGCTGGAGGAGAAGGCGGCGCTGCTGGCCCAGCAGAACCGCGCGATCGAGATCCAGAACTTCCAGATCGAGCAGGCCAGGCGGACGCTGGAGGAGCGCGCCGAGCAGCTCGCGATCTCCTCCCGGTACAAGTCGGAGTTCCTGGCGAACATGTCGCACGAGCTGCGCACGCCGCTGAACAGCCTGCTGGTGCTGGCCAAGCTGCTGTCGGAGAACCAGGACGGCAACCTCACCGACAAGCAGGTGGAGTTCGCCCGGACGATCCACGAGTCCGGCACCGACCTGCTAGAGCTGATCAACGACATCCTGGACCTGGCGAAGGTCGAGGCCGGGAAGATGGAGGCGCATCCGCAGCGGCTGTCGGTGTCGGCGCTGGTCGACTACGTCGACGCCACGTTCCGCCCGCTGTCGGTCGACAAGGGCCTGCAGTTCGGGGTGGAGGTCGCGCCGGACGTCCCGGCCGCCCTCAACACCGACGAGCAGCGGCTCCAGCAGGTGCTGCGGAACCTGCTGTCGAACGCGGTGAAGTTCACCGCCGAGGGCGAGGTGCGGCTGCTGATCGAGCGGGCCGGCGACATCGACTTCACGCTGCCCGCGCTGTGGAACACCCCCGACGTGATCGCGTTCCGTGTGATCGACACCGGGATCGGCGTGAGCGCCGACAAGCTCCAGGAGATCTTCGAGCCGTTCCAGCAGGCGGACGGGACCACGAGCCGCCGCTACGGCGGCACCGGGCTCGGCCTGTCGATCAGCCGGAACATCGCGCGGCTGCTGGGCGGGGAGATCCACGCCGAGAGCCAGCCGGGCCGCGGCAGCGTGTTCACGCTCTACCTGCCCGCCCAGTACAGCGACCGTAACGGCCGGCGCCGCTCGGCGCTGCCGGACGAGGCGGTCGCCGCGGGGGCGGAGGCCGCGCCCGGGGCGATCTCCGCCGGCCCGCAGGGCAACGGCGGCGCCGGGGGGCCGGCCGCGGAGGGCGCGCTGCCGGTGGAGCAGCGCCCGCCCGGCGCGCAGCGCGCCGGCAAGTCCGAGCAGGCGCTGAACGGGATGCTGCAGGAGCCGCCCACGGACTTCCTCGACACCGTCCTGTCGGGCCGCAAGGTCCTGATCGTCGACGACGACGTGCGGAACGTGTTCGCGCTCACCAGCGTCCTGGAGGGCTACGGCATGGAGGTCCTCTACGCCGAGGACGGGCAGGCCGGGATCGACGTCCTGCACCGCAACCCCGACGTGGCGGTCGTGCTGATGGACATCATGATGCCGGGCCTGGACGGTTACGCCACCACGGCCGCGATCAGGGAGATGCCGCAGTTCGCCGAGTTGCCGATCATCGTCATCACGGCCAAGGTGATGAAGGAGGACCGGGAGAAGAGCCTTGCCTCGGGCGCGTCGGACTACGTGCCGAAGCCCGTGGACGTGGACCATCTTCTTGACGTCATGAGGAACTGGCTGCAGCCCTCCATCGTCCGCTGAGGAGAGGAGCCGGACAGTAGGGTCGCCGTGGGGGTGCGGCGCTGGCGGGGACCGGGATCGGAGAGACGCGCGTGGACGACAAGGCCAAGATCCTGCTCGTGGACGACCGCGAGGAGAACCTGATCGCGCTGGAGGCCATCCTCAGCTCGCTCGATCAGGACCTGGTCCGGGCGCGGTCCGGTGAGGACGCGCTGAAGGCGCTGCTCACCGAGGAGTACGCGGTCATCCTGCTGGACGTCGTCATGCCGGGCATGGACGGGTTCGAGACGGCCCGCGACATCAAGCGCCGCAAGAAGACCCGCGACCTGCCGATCATCTTCCTCACGGCGGTGAACAGCGACCCCGACTACGCCTTCCGCGGATACGCGGCGGGCGCGGTCGACTTCATCTCCAAGCCGTTCGACCCGTGGGTGCTGCGCGCCAAGGTCTCGGTGTTCGTGGAGCTGCACAACAAGAACAAGCAGCTCCGCGACCAGACGGCGCTGCTGCGCGAGCAGGCCGCCCTGCTGAGGGACCAGACGGCCCTGCTCAAGGCGCGGCCCGCGGAGGCGCCGCAGGAGGCGCCCCCCGACCGTGCCGCGGGCGACCGGCTGGCCTCGGTGGAGGAGCAGGCGGAGGTGCTCGGCAAGCACCTCCCCGCCACGCTGCGCGACGAGTACGAGGAGCTCAGCCACAGGCTCATGCTCCTCCGCGAGGCCCTGGACGGGCAGGCGCCCACCGCGGACTGACCGCTTCGCGGCCCGCCGCGGGGGCGGCTAGGCGCCGGCCTCCAGCCGGGCGCGGGCGGCGGCGATGCGGGCGAGGGTGCGGTCGCGGCCCAGGATCTCCAGTGACTCGAACAGCGGCAGCCCCACGGTGCGGCCGGTGACGGCGACGCGGACGGGCGCCTGGGTCTTGCCGAGCTTGAGCCCGTGTTCGGCGCCGACCCGCTCCAGCCGGTCCTTCAGCTCGGCGGCGTTCCACGGCGCGTCCTGGTAGGCGGCCTCGGCGGCGGCGAGGATCGCGGCGGCGGGCTCCTTCATGGCCTTGTTCCAGGACTGCTCGTCGGACGGCGGCTCGTCCAGGAACGCGAAGTCGATCATCTGGACGATCTCCGACAGCAGCGCGACGCGGGTCTGCGCGAGCGGAGCCAGCTCGGCGAACACCGCGACGTCGACGTCGAAGGGCGCCTCCTGCAGGAACGGCAGGCACTCGGCGATGAACTTCTCGGGCGCCAGGGCCCGGATGTACTCGCCGTTGATCGCGCGGAGCTTCTTGACGTCGAAGAACGCGGGCGAGGTGTTGACGTCCTCGATGCGGAACTCGTCGACCATCACGTCCCAGGGGACGATCTCGCGGTCGTCGGACGGCGCCCAGCCGAGGAGCATCAGGTAGTTGCGCATGGCCTCGGCGAGGTAGCCCTCGGCGCGGTAGTCCTCCAGGGCGACCTTGTCGCGGCGCTTGGACAGCTTCTGCCGCTTCTCGTTGACGATGACGGGCACGTGCGCCCACACCGGGGGCTCCGCGCCGAGCGCCTCCCACAGCAGCTGCTGCTTGGGCGCGTTGGACAGGTGCTCCTCGCCGCGCACCACGTGGGTGATGCCCTGGCTCATGTCGTCGACCGCGTTGGCCAGCAGGAACGTGACGGACCCGTCGGCGCGGGCGATGACGAAGTCCTCAAGGACGGCGTTGTCGAAGACCGGCTTGCCGCGCAGCAGGTCGACGACGGTGGTCTGCCCCTCGTCGGGGGTGCGGAACCGGAGGGCGCGTCCGGGGCCCGCCTCCAGGCCGCGGTCGCGGCAGAAGCCGTCGTAGCCCTTGTGCTGGTCGCCGGTCCGGGCGATGACGGCCTCGCGGGAGCAGTCGCAGTAGTAGGCGCGCCCGGCGTCCTTCAGCGTGTGGACGGCCTCGGCGTGCTTGTCGGCGTTGGCGGACTGGAAGTAGGGGCCTTCGTACTGCCCGCCGTCCATCCCGAGCCACGCCAGGGCGCGGATGATGCCCTCGGTCCATTCGGGGCTGTTGCGGGAGGCGTCGGTGTCCTCGATCCGCAGCACGAGCGTCCCGCCCGACTGGGCGGCCATCGCCCAGTTGAACAGCGCCGAACGGGCGCCGCCGACATGGAACATGCCGGTCGGTGACGGGGCGAAACGTACGCGGATCGAAGAGGTCGAAG